>JAYVYV010000280.1:0-3563 GCA_043783985.1 Acidobacteriota bacterium
ATCATCAACTTGTTGATCTGCTTCATGCTCCAGCCGCGGTTCATGAACTCCACCGCCATCCAGTCCAGCAGATCCTGATGCGTGGGCGGCTCGCCCATCTTGCCGAAGTTCTCGAGCGTGGCCACGATGCCGCGGCCGAAGTGTTTCTGCCACAGCCGATTGACGATCACGCGCGCCGTCATCGGGTTCTGCGGCGACGCGATCCACTGCGCGAGCGCGAGCCGGCGGCCCGACGTGCGGCCGTCCGGACGCGGAATTTCGGTCGGCGGGTTTCCGTACGTGATGACGTCGATGAAGCCCGGCTTCATCGGCGAGCCGTGGCGTTCGACGTCGCCCCGGATGAGGAAATACGAGGCCGGAACCTCGTAGCGGCCGGGGCCCGTGTGCAGGTACGGACCGGCGCCAGGGACAGGGATGCGGCACTTGGGACAACTCACCGTGTCGTCCCCTTCACCCAGCGGCGAGGAACGGTAATCGCCATCGGTGGCGATCTCGGCCATCGGCAGCGGCGCGGGCCGCTGCTGCTCCAGCGCGGCGACACGCGAGGCGAGACGTTTCTTCTCGGCAGCCTCGCCCGCCGTCAGCACGCGATCGACCTGCGCGCCGGATACGGTCGCCGCCTTCAGCACCTGAGCGGCGAGCAGGGCTTCGCCAGGCGTCCGTTCGCGTTCCGGCTTCACGATGACTTGAAAAATCTCGTCCGGAAACTTGCGCTTGACCTGCTCGAGCTGCAGCGTGTCGCGGTAGGGTTTCTCGATGCGCCCGATCGCACGTTTGAGGTCGGCGATCGCGTGGGTGATCTCCTCGTTCTTCGCCAGGTAGGCGTCCGCCTCGGCTCTGGGGGCGAGCGGCACCTCGGTTTCGACGTAGCCGAAGATCGACGCTTCGAGCGCGTAGTAGTCCTTCTGCGAAATCGGATCGAACTTGTGGTTGTGACAGCGCGCGCAGTTGACGGTCAGCCCCAGCGTCCCTTTCCCGATCGTGCCGATGATCTCGTCGAGGTAGTCGTAGCGGCGCTCCGGATTATCCTTCTCGCGGAAGAGCACGCGCGGGCCCATGCGAAGCAACCCGGTGGCGACGAGGCTGTCGTCGGTCCTGCCGTCCATCTCGTCGCCGGCAATCTGTTCGATCAGAAACCGGGTGTACGGCTTGTCATCGTTGAACGACTTGATGACGTAGTCGCGGTACCGCCACGCGTTGGGTCGATGCACGTCGTACTCGAACCCGCCCGAGTCGGCATAACGCGCCACGTCGAGCCACAGGCGGCCGTAGCGTTCGCCGTAATGCGGCGAGGCCAGCAGCGTGTCGACGAGATGCTCCCACGCGTCGGTCGACCTGTCGGCGATGAAGGCGTCCACCTGGGCCGGCGTGGGCGGCAAGCCGAGCACGTCAAGGTAGGCGCGGCGCACCAGGGTATAGCGATCGGCTCGCGGCGCCGCTTTCAGTCCATGTTGCCGACGCGCCTGTTCAAGAAATCGATCGATCGGATTGGTGAGGCTCGCCTCGACCACCGGCGGCGTCGCCTGCACGGGCAGCTTGAACGCCCAATAGCTCCGCTCCTCGGGCGTGATGGGACGGCGCTCCAGCGCAGCGAGCGCGGCGGTCGACGGCGTCGCGCTCGACGACAGGACCGGCGCCTCCCATTTCGCGCCATCATCAATCCATTGCTTGATCGCCGCGACCTGCACGGCCGTCAGCGGCGCGCCTTGCGCCGGCATCGGCGGTTGCTCCAGCCCGGCGACGCGGCGATACAGACGGCTGCGGTCGGCGTCGCCCGGGATGATGTCCGATCCCCGCGCGCCGCCGTGGAGCGCACTCTCGCGGCTGCGGAGGTCGAGCTTGCCCATCTGCATGGCGTCGCCGTGGCACGACAGGCAGTGGTTCTCGAGAATGGGCTGAACGTCCTTCACAAACGAAACCGGCGATGCGTCGGGAGGGAGGCCGGATTGCGCGCTGACGAGCACGCCGATCGAACCGGTGACGAGAAAGGCCAGTGCATGCGACGTGATACGGCTCTGCATCGACGCGGCCTCGCTTTCGTTGATGCGGTCGATCTTAGCAGGTCCGTTACACCGGGACACGACGTATTGACCGCAGCACCGAAGAGATTTGGGAGGCGGGGCACACGCTACCGTTCGCCGTGTCCGGCCCGCTCGTCATGGCTGCCGCCTGTAGGATTCCAACCGCCGGCGGATGTCGGACGCCAACTGGTCCGTGCCGGTCCGGGACGCCAGTTCCAGCGCGGCCTCCGCGGTGCTGATGGCCCGCTCGCGCCGGGCCGCCGAAAAATACGCCGCCGCCAGCGTATCCAGCACAAGGGCGTCCCGGTCGTTGGTCAGGCGAGCGGCCCGCTCGGCAAGGCGCACGGCTTCATCAGGCGCACGGACATCGCGACGATCCGAGGTGGCCAGAATCCACGCCAGATCCACGAGCGCCGCCGGCAGGTCGGCGTTGAATTGCAGGGCCCGGCGATAGAGCACGAGGGCCTCGTCGATCTGGTCCCGTCTCGCCAGCACACTGGCGCGAGCGGCCAGCGCCGCTGCCAGATTGTCCCGCGCTTCGGCGTTCGACGCGTTCAGCCGGATCGCCTCGGTGTACGACGCGATCGCCTCGTCCATTTTTCCTTGAAGAGCATGGACCGCGCCGCGGTTGTTGTGAGCCTCCGAAAAATCCGGCTTCAGACGCAGGGCGCGATCGAAATACCCGGCCGCTTCGTCGAGCCTCCGCAGGTTCAACAGCGTCGTGCCGAGGTCGTAGTGCGTGTGCGCCGCGCCCGGCTCGAGCCGCATCGCTGTTTCGAACTCGACGATCGCATCGGCCGCGCGCCCGGCCGCCAGATAACAGAATGCGAGATCGGCGTGCAGCCTGGCATCGTTGGGGTTGATCTCGATCGTCTTCTCCGCGCCGGCGATATCCTCCCGTAACATCTTGGGCGCGTAGTCGCGGTCGAGCACCGCGCGATCACCGCCGACCGGCGCCAAGACCTGCACCCACAGATCGCCCATCTCCGACGTCGTCGTCTGGCCGAACGTGACCCGCTTGGGCGGCCGGTTCGGGTTCCGGATGTTGTCCGCCGAGTTGTCGTAGGTGTACTGCATCGTCAACGTGGTGCCGCGCGGGAGGGGGATCGGGCGGCTGTACCGGTACGCGTCCTGCCACCTGAAGTCCCATTCCCGGATGTAGATCAGCCATGTCGTCGTCCCGTCGGGAAGCCGCGCAAACCCTTTCATCTCTCTCGCGAGGTTGTGCGCGTGCGGCTGGACGCCCAACACTTCGACATCCACCGGCAGCACGTACGAATCGGTGACGGTGTAATCCCGAGCCCCCGCCGGAATGTCGATGCTCTGCCTGCCGAGGCGCACCATGTACGGCAGATGCCGGGGCGGTTCGTCGGTCAAGAACAATCCCACGCTCATTTGAACGCGCTCCGCCTTGCCCGTCGGCATCATGTGGGCCTCGACGATGAGGTCGCTGCCAGCCTCCAGCCGCCACGCCGCGTCTTGCAGCAGATGGGGTGCCTGGCCCGGCGTCCAGCCGAGAAAGTGGCCGTCCGGGAACGTCGC
>JAYVYV010000281.1:0-3551 GCA_043783985.1 Acidobacteriota bacterium
CTGGTGCGCCCGAGAGGATTCGAACCTCTGGCCTACAGCTTCGGAGGCCGGCGCACGCGCGCGAAAATGGCCCACAACCGGCCAGATAGTAAGGTTTGATTGGTAAGGTTTTCGGCGGCCAGCCGCTCAAAGATCACCGAGGTTTCACCAGAGCAACGTGATCGGGTTCGCTCCCTGCCGGACGGCGTCGATGAACGCGAGAAGGTCGGGTTCCAGGCGGAACCATTCGCCGCGTGTCTTCAGGTGAGCGAACCGTCGGTGAATCGCGCCCTCGAGCGCGGCGTGTGCGGGGATAGCCAGCACGAGCTTGAGATCGGCCGCGTGCGCCGTCTGCAGGGTCAGGAAGCGGCGGCCGACATCGGTAGCGCGACCAATCTTCACGCGGTCGCCGGCGCTGACGAAGTAGACGTAGCACCAGCCGTCTGCGCTTCGGACTAGGCCGGCGGGCTCGACCGGGACGAATTGATCGTTCTGCCGTCGGCGGCCTTCGTGGCGACGGTCCTCGCGCCAGAGCAACATCTCGTCGATCGTGGGTTCGTACGTCGGCGTGCGCGTGAAGCGCTTCGATCGGACGCGGCCCTGCGGATAGCCGGGCCAGGGCACCCACACGAAGGCGCGGTACCCTGTCGCCGTGCGAACAATGCCAGAGGGAAGCGGTTTCGTGGTCATGCCTACGTCCGCACGAAGATCACCGGCGCCGTCGCGTCGATGTAGCGCGTGCCCTTGACGGTGAACCAGGCCGTTCCTTCAATGCGATAGTCCCCGCGCTCGATGCGCGTGTGGGAATCGAGGCTCAGGGTCAGGCCATTCCGCACGTCGTAGCGGACCGCCCACTCATCGCGGTTCACCACATGATGCGCTTCGGCCCGATCAGGATCGAGGTTCAACGTGCGGAGGACGCGGCGCCCGGTTTTGCGATCCCGCCAGCGATCGCGCTCCTTGACCAGGCGCGCCCACTCGCGGAGCTGCTTCTGATCGAGGAGGCGCGCGGCCTTGGCGTCGATCGCGCGATCGAGCCGCGTCTCGAGGCGATGTTTCGGCGTCGCGTGCGGCACGGCGTTGACCTGGTCGAGGAAGGGCAAGCGATCGAGCGGCGTCATGCGACCTCCCGGATCTGGGTCAGGTCGGCCGAGAGGATCGCCTTCGCCATGCGCTTCAAGTCGAACGCGTCGCGCGGCGCGATCGGCACGAGCGCGACCTCGACGACGGGATTATCACAAGATTGTGATAACGGCACGAGCGCGACCTCGACGACGCCGGTGAGCCGTGTTGAGACGGGTTGATACGTATCAGCCGTCGCTATGCGCACCGCCATCGTCGCGGCCCAGTACTCGCGCTGGTCACTGCAGTCCTCGCAGAGCCACGCGACCGAGGCACGGCCGCAGTCCTCGCACGCGGTGTCGTCGTAGGCCACGCCGTCCGGATCGTCGTCGGGTGGGTCGAGGCTCCAGCGGCTCATGCCGCCTCCGGCGTGAACGGGAGCGACGGCCGCTGGGTCTGAATGCGATCGAGTACTTCTTCAAGGGTCCAGCCTTTCCCGAGCAGCTCGACACAGTACGAGAGTTCCCGCGGGGTCAGGCGCAGTGGGAGACGGACCGGGAGACCGTCGAGGAGGATCTGCGCGTAGGGCACGACGTCAGGGTGGATGAACTTGTGGATCACGGGAGCCTACTTTCGCCGGGTGGCGAGGCTCCCACCGTAGAATGTGGGCAGCCCGCGAACCTGACTTACCTCGGGTTTCGGGTTAGGCGTCGTGTCGGGTCTGAACCACCCGGCCGGCGCCGCTTCTTCACGACTCCCGCCACTATACGACAATGCCGCAGACGCGTCAAGCCCCTGCGGCATTGACAGGCTCTACCACAATGCCGTAACCTGTGACCTATGACGATCGCGGAGGAAGTCCGGGCCCTGCGCGCCGCGCTCGGCGAGAACACGGAGACCTTTGCCGCGCGTTGGCGGCGATCCGGGCGGACGGTGGAGACGTGGGAGCAGGGCAAGCGCCAGCCGGATCCCCTCGTGCTCGACGGGCTGCGAGCCTTGGCCGCACGGACGAAGAAAAAGAAAGCGCCGCGCACGAAATAACCTCGCGCACATATGCGGCAATGTCGTATACTATTCTCATGAAGGCGCGCGACATTCTGCGGCGGTTGGATGACGACGGGTGGAGGCTCAAGCACACGGCAGGCAGCCACCGGCAGTACACGCACCCGACGAAGCCCGGCAAGGTGACGGTCAGCGGTAAGCCCGGTGACGACATTCAGGGATGGCTCCTCGCGAGCATCTGGAAGCAGGCAGGACTGAAATGACGAACAGCACGACCGCGGCGGAGGCGGAAGTCATGCGATTGGTGGGGGCGCTCGAGGCCGCCGTCCAGGAACTTACGCACCTCCGCCAGTTGTGCGCGGAGGTGTATCAGGTGGCCGGCGCGCTGGGCGCCGCTCCCCGGGTGTTGGATAACCTGTGGGCCGCGGCGGACGGGAAGCCGCTGCCGCATGCGTCCCTGCTGCCCTACCCCGCCGCGGCGGCCCACGACCGTCCGTAGCTCATCCGCGTCCGATTCGCGATCGTCCCTGTGCCCGAGTAGGCTGCAGCGTGACCCTCCTAGCGCCGGCGAAGAACCCTTGACGACGTCTTCCGCGCGAGCGCGCCAGGCCAGTCAGTCGCGATCGCGTGCTGGGCGGCGGCGAGGCGCATCCGGCCGGCGCAGACTTCCCGGTGCAGCCAGTTCTCGAGCGCGTCCTTCTGGACCGCCTCGACCCACGGTTGCGGCCAGAGGTTCGCGACGACGTCCGCGCCCCCGAGCTCGCGCGACACCAAGTGGTCGTATTCGCAACAAGGCCCGCGGCCGCGGCCGACGATCGAGGCGCGCGGGACGTGGTAGCGCGCCGCGACCTCGCGCTTCATCGCCTCGGTGACGTGTCGCCGGTCCTTGCCCCACTTCGTCGCGCAGACGGTCCGCTGCGAGAGCTTCCGCGTGGCACCGGGCGTCAGCGCCGCGTTCGGCAGCACGAGCGCGAGCGCGAGCAGGACGGCCGTCATAGTCGGCCCTGCAGCAGCCGCACGACGATCAGCACGAGCACGATCACGAGCAGCAGGTGGATCGCCGACCCGCCGACGGCGAACACGACGCCGCCCATCAGCCAGGCGACCAGTAGGATCACGATCAGCAGTTCAAGCAGTCCCATGTGTCCGTCTCCCTTTTGGAACATGGCAGCGGACCGGCCAGAAGCACATCCCCGCCGCGGCTGACCGTGCCACGATGCGAGACCCCAGCTTGAGACCCGGTCCGCTGTCAACTCACCGCGCGACGTAGACGCTGCCGTGATACGCGGCCGCGCCGCCCAGCCGCACAGCCCGATACATCAGTGTCCGTGTGAGCCACCCGACGCCGAGGTCGAGCATCGCTTCCGCGAACACCATGTCCGCCTCGAGGCGCGTCGCCAGGCCCGGCGTGCGGTACAGCAGGTCGTGCACGAGCGCCGCCTTGCCGTAGTCGCCGGTCGGCAGGAACAGCCACCAGAGCGCCCGCGGAATACTCGCGAAGTCGGTCA
>JAYVYV010000282.1:0-9368 GCA_043783985.1 Acidobacteriota bacterium
TCCTTCACGCCAGGGGCGAAACAACAGGAGCGGCTACGCAACGTAGCAGGCCTTCGGTCTTACATCTTCGGACGGGGGTGCGAATCCCCCCGCCTCCACCACGTTCGCGCTCCGTCCGACGTGGTCAGGGCGCCTCGGCTCGCAATCCTTTTTTCATGACCTTTGAAGCACAGCTCACCCGGGCTTTCGACACGCTGACCGAACGCCTCCGGGGCGAGATCGATCAGCAGGTCCGCCGTACGGCCGCCGAAGTGATCGCGGCGGCGCCGGCCGATCGCGCGCCTTCGGACGCGCCGTCGGCTGACACGGCCGCGCGCGAGCGTCTGGCGGAAGGCTTCCAGGCGATCGATCGCGCGCGATCGCTGACGGCGATTCTCGATACCCTCGTCGCCTTCGCCCGCGAAGACGGCGCGCGCGCCGACATCTGGCTGATGCGCGGCGGCCGCGCTCACCATTGGCGCGCACCGGGATCCGACGGGTCGCAGGACGACACGCAGCCGCGGCCGCTCGACGAAGGGATCCCGATCACCATCAGCGGTGCGGTGGTCGCCCGGCTCTTCGCCGAACCGCGGACGCCGAGCGCGGAACCCCGAACGACGAACGTCGAGCTATTGACGCGCTATGCCGCGCGCTCGCTGGAAGCGCTCACGGCCTTCATGACCGCGCGCGCGCTGATCGAGCGGCAGGACGAGCCGGACCGCGCCGCGCCGGCCGGCGACGGCACGATCGCGGACGAGGACACCTCGGCGCGCCGGTATGCGCGCCTGCTGGTGTCCGAGATCAAGCTTTACCACGAGCCGGCGGTCGTCGACGGCCGCCGCGATCGCGATCTGGCGACGCGGCTCGGCGGCGAGATCACGCGCGCCCGCGTGATGTACGAGCAGCGGGTTCCGCCCCACGTCCGCGGGCGGGCTGATTACTTTCACGACGAGCTGGTGCGCACGCTCGCCAACGGGGACGCCAGCCTCCTGGAAGTCAGGACGTAGCAGTGAAAACGCAAAAGTGAAAAATTGGAAGTGAACACTCAGAACTGTGTGGGCCTCACGCTGATCGCCATGCTGCTCGCGTCCGGCGCCTCGCCGCGCGCGCAGCAGACCGCGGCTCAGGGCGGCGGCGATGTCGTGCTGAAGCCGACCATCCATCCGCGGGTGCCGGCCGATCTGTCGCAGCTGTGGCTCGTGCCTGTCGCACCCGCCGGCGCCAACCGTGCGGGCGGCGCCCGCCCGGCGGCGCTGGACGAGTTCGCGGCGGCCGTCAAGCTCGAGGTGGACTCCAATTTCGCGAAGGCGCTGCCGATCTTCATGCAGCCTGCGCTCCGTCAAGGGCCGCTCGGCCATTACGCGGAGTACTACCAGGGGCTTGCCGAGCTGCGTCTGGGGCGCGCGGCGGATGCGCGGCAGACGTTTCAGACGCTCGCGGCGAAAAATCCCGTCGGCTATCTCGTCGAGGCGGCCGCGCTGCGCGAAGCGGAATGCGACGAGACGCTGAACGATCAGGATGCCGCGATGCGGGTCTACCAACGGCTGGCGAAGACGAAAAGCACCGCCCCCGACGAGGTCCTGATGCGCTTCGGGCGGGCGGCCAGGGCCGCGGGGCATCCCGACAAGGCGACGGAGGCGTACTCCCGCCTCGTCTACGAGTTTCCGTTCAGCGATCTGGCGCCGCTCGCCGGCGGCGAGCTCGAGACTCTCCCGATCGCCCCGATCACGCCGGGCTCGAACCGCTTCAAGCTGGAGCTGGGACGCGGCGAGCGCCTGTTCGGCGCCAAGCGCTACGCGCAGGCGCGCCCGGTGTTCGAAGGCCTTCGTCAGGCGGCGCGAGACGACGATCGCGAGGTCGTGCAGCTGCGGCTGGCCGAATGCGACTATTTTCTGAAGCGCGCGCGCAACGCGCGCGACGGCGTCATGCCGTTTCTCGACAAGGGGGCGCGGCAGGGCGAAGCGCTCTACTTCTACGCCATCGCCACGCGTGATCTCGGCGGCCACGACGAATACCTCCGCGTCGTCCGGCGCATCGTCGCGGAGTTCCCGACGCAGAGCTGGGCGGAGGAGGCGCTGAACAACCTCGCGATGTACTACGTCGTGCAGGGCGACGACGTGAGCGCGGAGAGTACGTTCCGCGAGATGTACGAGAAGTTTCCCACGGGGCACTACGCGGAGCGCGCCGCGTGGAAGATCGGCTGGGGGGACTACAAGGCCGCGAAGTACGCCGAGACGGTTCGCATCTTCGAAGGCGCGGCGGCGCACTTCCCGCGGTCGGACTATCGTCCGTCGTGGCTCTACTGGTCGGCCCGCGCGCACGAGGCGCTCAGGGAGCCGGCGCTGGCCGATGCGCGCTACAGGCTGATCACCACCGACTATCTGAACAGCTACTACGGCCGCCTCGCCAGCAAACGACTCGACACGGCAAGGCCGAAAGAGATTTCAGACTTCAAATTTCAGAGTTCAGACTCGGAAACCAATCTGAAATCTGAAATCCGAAATCTGAATTCAGGTCCGCCCTTGCCGGCCAACGAGGCGGTGGTTCGCACGCTGCTCAGCCTCGACCTGTACGATCAGGCGCTCGACGAGCTGCACTACGCGCAGAAGCTGTGGGGGGACTCGCCGGCGATTCAAGCGACCATCGGGTGGATCTACTATCGGCGCGGCGAGCTGCGCACGGGCATCAACGTGATGAAGCGCGCGTACCCGCAGTACCTGACGGCGGGCGGCGAGAAGCTCCCGACCGCGCTGCTGAAGGTGCTCTTCCCGATCAACTACTGGCCGCTCATCCGCCGCTATTCGAGCGAGTATCACCTGGATCCGTACGTGGTCGCGGCGCTCATCGCGCAGGAGTCGACGTTCACCGCCGACATCAAGTCGTCCGCCAACGCCTACGGCCTGATGCAGCTGTTGCCGTCCACCGGCCGTCAGTACGCCAAAGCGCTGCACCTCCCGCGCTTCTCGCTCAGCCTGCTGACGACGGCGGAGTCGAACATCCGGATGGGGACGGCGTATTTTTCCGACCTGGTGAAGCAGTTCGGCGCCGCGCATTTCGCGCTGGCAACCTACAACGCCGGACCGGGCCGTGTCGCGAGGTGGATCGCCGCCAAGCGGGGGTTCGAGCGCGAAGAGTTCATCGAGGACATCCCGTTTCCCGAGACCCAGAACTACGTGAAGCGGATTCTCGGCACCGCCGAGGATTACCGGCGGATCTACGGGTCGGACGCGTCAGCCGACGATACCGACGCCATTCCGGCGGTGGCCCATGCGCCCGCCGCCGCGGCGAGCGAGAAGGCCGCCGCCCCGACCAGGAACACGAAGAAACAGCGGGCGCCGAAGAAGAAGGCATCCGCGCGCAGGAACAAGAAGGCCGCCTAATCAACACCAGGGAGACAAGGACACAGCGGAGAAAGCCGTTTTCACGATGTCGAAGCTGACGGGATCGAAGAAGGCCACGCAGTTCACCGAGTCGGTCATCCGCGAGATGACGCGGCTCAATCAGCTGTACGGCGGTGTCAACCTGTCGCAGGGGTTCCCGGACTTTCCGGCGCCTGCGGCGATCAAGGACGCGGCCTGCGCGGCGATCCAGGCCGACGTGAACCAGTACGCCATCACCTGGGGCGCGCGGCCGCTGCGCGAGGCCATCGCGCGCGAGTTCACGAAGCGCTATGGCCTCGAGATCGTGGCCGACGAGCAGGTGACCGTCTGCTGCGGGACGACCGAGGCCATGATGTCGACGATGATGGCGATTATCGACCCTGGGGACGAGGTGGTCATCTTCGAGCCGTTCTACGAGAACTACGGCCCCGACGCGATCCTCTCCGGCGCCACGCCCCGGTACGTGACGTTGCACGCCCCCGACTGGTCCTTCGATCCGGACGAGCTCGCGTCGGCGTTCAACGACCGGACCAAGGCGATCATCATCAACACGCCGAACAACCCGACGGGCAAGGTGTTCTCGCGCGACGAGCTCGAGATGATCGCGACGCTGTGCCGCAAATGGGACGCGATCGCGATCTCGGACGAGATCTACGAGCACATCATCTACGACGGCCGCCGCCACATCCCGATCGCGACGCTGGACGGGATGGCCGATCGCACGATCACGCTGAACGGCCTCTCGAAGACCTTCGGCGTGACCGGCTGGCGCGTCGGCTGGACAATCTCGCCGCGTCCGCTGACCGGGGCCATCCGCAAGGTCCACGATTTCCTGACGGTGGGGGCTCCCGCGCCGCTGCAGGAGGCGGGCGCCGTCGCGCTCGGCTTTCCGGAGGACTACTACACCGGGCTCGCGGCCCATTACCAGACCCGGCGCGACGCGCTCGTCGGCATCCTCGAGCGCCACCACTTCACCACCTACAAGCCGTCGGGCGCGTACTACATCATGACCGACATCAGCGCGTTCGGCTTCGCCGACGACGTCGAGTTCGCGCGGTATCTGGTGAAGGACGTGGGCGTGGCGGCGGTGCCCGGCAGCAGCTTCTACAAGACGGGTGCCGGCCGCACCAAGCTGCGGTTCTGTTTCTGCAAGAAGGACGAGACGCTGGCCGAGGCCGACCGCCGCATGGATCTGCTCGTGCCGGCCGGCGTCACGCTGCACTAGTGGACTGTACTCACTGAAGTACTACCGATTCGATGCGCCGGGTTTCGATAGCTCCAGCGGACCGGTGTCGCGGTTTTGTTGTAGTGCCTGATGTAGCGACGAATCTTGCGGGCGAGGTCAGCGACGGACGTGAAGACGCCCCGGGCGAGCAACTGACGTTCGATCTTCGCAAACCAGAGTTCGACTTGATTCAGCCAGGACGAATACGTCGGGGTGAAGTGGAGATGGACGTTCGGATGATCCAGCAGAAACGTTCGCACGGCTTGGGTCTTGTGCGTCGACAGGTTGTCCGCGATGACGTGAATCGCCCGCCGCTTCGGTTGCGTGGCGACGATGTCGCCGAGGAATGCGACAAACGCGGCGCTGGTATGCCGGGGCACGGTCTGCCCGAGGACTTCGCCGGACTGCGTGTCGAGCGCGGCCAGCAACGAGAGCGTGCCATGGCGGTAGTACTCGAAGCCGTGCCGCTCGGCCCGTCCCGGCGACAGGGGCAGGACGGGATCGAGGCGGTCGAGCGCCTGAATCGCTGTTTTCTCGTCGACGGCGAACACGGCCGCATGATCCGGCGGGTTGACGTACAACCCGATCACGTCCGCCGCCTTCGTCTCGAAATCCGGATCGTCCGATTGCATGTAACGCTCGAACCGATGGGGCTGCAGACCGGCGCGCTGCCACGCCTTGGCCACGAGATTGTGATGAATCTGCAGCAGGCGGCCCAGCTTTCGCGTACTCCAGTGCGTGCTGCCGTCGGGCGGCGCTTGCCGCGTCTTTTCAAGCACTCTCGCTTCCATCCTCGGCGTGAGCACCGTCGGCGGCTGGCCGCGGTACTGGGGCGTGAGGCCCTCGAGCCGCGTCGCCAGGAATCGGCGTCGCCAGCGATTGATGTAGTCGCGGTAACAGGGCACTGTCGCTTCGATGGTCGAGTACGAGGCGCCGTCGGCCAACATCAGGATTACCCGCGCGCGGCGCGCGTCCTCGGCACGAATTTTGAGACTGCGGAGTCGGCGTTCCAGTTCGATTCGTTCATCGGTCGTCAACGTCAGCGCCATATGGCGCGAGGGTACCAGTACTACTTCATCGAGTACAAGCCACTAGTACGACGGCCAGAGTCCGGGCGTCGCTAGTTCGACCAGGCGGTTATCGGGATCGCGGAAGTAGAGGGAGCGGCCGCCGCGCTCCCACGTCACGCGGCTTTCGATCGCGACCCTTAGCTGCGTGAGCCGTCCCTCCCACGCCGGGACGTCGTCGGTATCGATCGCGAACGCGAAGTGTCCCGCACCGCCGGAGTCGTGCGCCGGCACCAGGCCGCCGGGCAGGGTGACGGCCGACGCGGCGCCCTTCTGGAAGAGCAGCAGCACCGTCCCTTCGCCGGCGTCGATCGCGACGAGCCGCTCCGTCTCGATCATCGGCGTCACGCCGAGCAGCGCCGTGTAAAACGCAGCGCTGCGCGCCAGGTCGTCGCAATCGAGCGCCGTCTCGAGCACGCGTCGAACTCGGGGAGTCAACAATTTA
Source organism: Acidobacteriota bacterium (assembly GCA_043783985.1). Lineage (GTDB taxonomy): Bacteria > Acidobacteriota > Vicinamibacteria > Vicinamibacterales > CAVVIG01 > CAVQFC01. The sequence goes on from JAYVYV010000282.1 coordinate 6,097, forward strand.
CCAACTTACCCACTGACCAACTTCACCGCCGCTGCACTGTCATGCGCATCCCGTGCTTGGCCCGCAGAGTGATGAGCGGTTGCGGAACGACCGGATGACCTGGCACGAGCCGCAGCCGCCACTGCTGAGCGATGGTGGCCACGAGAAGGATCAACTCCATCCACGCGAACGACTCGCCGATGCACTGGCGCGGCCCGCCGCCGAACGGAAAATAGGCGAACTTGGGCAGCGCCGCCCGGAACTCCGGCGTCCAGCGATCGGGGTCGAAGCGTTCAGGCTCCGCGTAGAAGCGCGGGTCGCGCTGCATGATGTACGGGCTCATCACCAGGATCGACCGCGCCGGCGCCACGTATTCGCCCAGCGCGTACTCGCCGATCGCCCTGCGCCCGACGATCCAGGCCGGCGGATACAATCGCAGCGCCTCGGTGACGACGCGCTCGACGAACTGGAGCGATGCGAGGTCGCCCATCGCGGGCAGCCGTCCCCGCAGCACGCGGTCCACTTCGGCGTGAAGCGTCGCCTCGATCTCCGGAGCGCCGCTGAGCAGGTACCACGTCCACATCAGCGCGTTGGCCGTCGTCTCGTGGCCGGCGAGAAAAATGGTCATCGCTTCGTCGCGCACCTGCTGATCCGTCATCACCGCGCCGTCGTCTTCATCCTGCGCGGCGAGGAGCATCGAGAGCAGGTCGCCGTGATCGCGGCCGCTCGCGCGGCGGTCGGCGATCATGCGGTAGATGATCGCGTCGAGCCGCGCGCGGGCCATCCGGGCGCGGCGCAGCCTGGGCACCGGCAGCCGCTCGAGCACATCGGCGAACGGCAGCATCATCATCCAGAACGACTCCATGACGGCCGTGAGCGCGTCGCCGACCTCCGCGGCCTGCGACTCGACGTCGACGTCGAACAGCGTTTTGCCGACGATCGACAGCGTGAGGCGGTTCATCTCGCGCGAGATGTCCAGCGTGGCGCCGTCGGTCCACGATCGCCGCATGCGATCGCCGTAGCCGGCCATCAGGTCGCCGTAGCCGGCGATGCGATCGCGATGGAACGCGGGCTGCATCAGCCGGCGCTGGCGGAGGTGCATCGCGCCTTCGCTCGTCAGCAGCCCCTGGCCGAGCAGGCGCTTGCTGCGCTCGAGCCCGCGGCTCTTGGTGAAGTTGCGGTTGTGCGTGACAAGGATGTCGCGAATCAGGCGCGGCTCGTTGACCAGAAACAGCTGTTCCCCGGCCATGCGGTAGGCGCTGATGTCGCCGTACGTCCGCGCGAGCGTCGTGAAGAAGTCGAGCGGGTTCCCGCCGCCGGGCCGATAGACGAGCGACGCGAGGAGCGACAGCTTGGGCCCCGGCGCCGCGGCAACGGAAGGCATGGAGAGGCCGAGTCTAGCATCCCGGCGACAGGAGGGTCCGCACCGGGCGCGCTTCACCCCGCTCCACCCCGGCGCGTAGCCCCTCAGCTCAGCCCTGCGGCCGAACTTCCCGAATCAGCAGCCCCGTTGTCGAGATCCGGATTTCGAATGCCGCCCGCCGCTTGACCGGGACGAAAGTGCCGGAGCCGTACTCCGCGTCGAGCAGCGGCGCCAGCGCGGTATAGCGCCGCCGCAGACCGAACAGGTCGACGGCTTTCTCTTCCCCAAGCGGGAAGATCGTCCGCTGCGCCGCGCGTTCCTGCGCGATGTCGTCGTAGCGCCCGGCCACGCGATCGAGCTCGTACGCGGTGTGCAGCCCGAGCACGTTCGCCATCGGCGTCCACTTGAGAATATGCGCGTCGACGTAGATCTGATCGCCGGCCAGCTCGAACGTCATCTCCGGGCGATCGGGCACGTGGAACGTGGCTTCGAACCGCTGCGGGCCGATCGGCCGCACCGCGACCCGCGCGGCGACGTCTTCGCGCGTCAGCGCCCGATAGCCCCGCATGCCGATCCCGATCCCGCCGGCGAGCGCCCCGAGCGACAGCAGCAGCAACCCGAGCACTGTCCTGAATGCGAATCGCAGCGGCCGCAGCCGCAGCAGCGCCATCAGGCCGCTGAAGAGCAGGATGATGCCCAGCAATCCGAACAGGAGCGCGGCGAGGACGAACGGCGAGGTGGCGAATGTGGAGGTCACGTCAATCAGTCTACCCCCGCGGCGCCCATGACCACCGATGACCGACGACTGATGACTGACGGACGTGCCCTACCGCGGCCAGAGCCAGCCGAACGTCCCGGCCGTGAGCAGGGCGTAGATCAACCCGTCGACCGTCGACTTGATCGTCGTGGTCCAGGCACGGCGATACCAGATCGACATCTGCCAGAGCGCGAGCGCGTAGCCGATGAAAGCGACCGTGCCAGCAAATCGAAATACCTGCGGATACGCGGTACCGGGCGGCAACGCGCGGCCGGTGACATAGGCAGCGAAGAGGCCGACGACCACGGCATAGACAAACCAGAGCGCGAGATTCCGTCCCATCGACATCGGCCCGTTGGGCATCACGGTGATCACCATGACCGGGCCGTGCTTCATTTTCTCGGCGAACGCGGGCGAGCGCATGTCCTCGCGGCTGGACGGACGGGGAAAGAAGTAGTCGCCCGGCGGGATCGCCAGCGGACGAAGCGCGTCCATCACCTGAGCTTCGTTCGGCATCTTGGGGTAGTCGCTTTTGTGCCACGGCGACGCCATGTGGATGAGCGAGCTCGCAACGAACACCAATACCGCCGACAGCAGAATCGGGAGCAACAGCGCGGATAGACCGGTCATCCTGACTTCCTTTCTCTCAGCCGCGTGTCACCGCCGCCGGCACACCGTCCGGGTCCATAATCGCAGGCGGATGGATATCGAAGGCATCGGCAAGCCTGACGAACAGGTTGAACAGCGCTCCGTCGTACACGGCCTCGGCGATCTGCGCGTCGGTCCAGCCGACGTCGCGAAGGCCCTGTACTTGCTCGTCCGTGATGCGGTACGCGTGTCGCGTCAGCGTGCCGACGAATTCCAGCAGCAGGCGCTCGGCCGGCGTCACCGGCGCCCGCTCCAGATCGCCCTCGCGCAGCGCTTGGGCGACGTCGCTGAACTGCTCTCCCTGCAACTGCAGGAACCAGGTGTGGCTGCTCAGTCAATAGTGACAGTGATTGAGCGCCGACACGTAGGACGCGATCATCTCGTGCTGCGCCCGCGTCAGGGCGCCGTCGGAGAAGTGCAGGCGCGACGCGTCCATGATGGCGGCCAGGAAATCCGGCCGGTGGCTCATCGTGTGAAGGATGTCGGGGACGTGCTCGCGGCGCATCCCCGAGATCGATCCCGATC
>JAYVYV010000283.1:0-3549 GCA_043783985.1 Acidobacteriota bacterium
TCGATCAGCGCGGCTTCATCATGGTCGACGAGCAGCGCCGCACGCACGAGCCGTCGATCTTCGCGATCGGCGACGTGGTGGGCGAGCCGATGCTCGCGCACAAGGCGTCGCACGAAGGGCGCGTGGCGGTCGAAGTGATGGCGGGCGAGAACGTCGCCTTCGCGCCGCGCGCGATTCCGGCCGTCGTCTTCACCGATCCGGAGCTGGCCTGGGCGGGCCTGACCGAAGCGCAGGCGGCCAAGGACGGACGCCACGTGACGGTGGCGAAGTTCCCGTGGGGCGCGTCAGGCCGTGCGATCACGCTCGATCGCACCGACGGCCTGACCAAGCTGATTCTCGATCCCGAGACCGAGCGGCTGCTCGGCGTCGGCCTCGTCGGTCCGGGCGCGGGCGAGCTGATCGCCGAAGGCGTCCTGGCGATCGAGATGGGCGCCAACGCCACCGATCTGAAGCTGACGATCCACCCGCACCCGACGCTCACCGAGACGATGATGGAGTCGGCCGAAGTGTTCTTCGGCCAGGCGACGCACGTCTACCGGCCGAAGCGGTCGTAGCTGACTCGACGCCCGGGGCAGGGACGATCAGGAAGCGCGCGCCCGCCGGAATTCTTCGCGGATTCGATCGACCATCTTTCGTTTCCAGCCAGATTCCTCCGATCGGTCGCTGGCACGGCGCCCGCTTTCTGGATTGACAGGTATCGTCTCGACGTGCTTGTCTTACCGCCGGATAGACGGGCCACCCCATTCATCGGAACTCCAGGAGCGGCCTCAACGACGGTTGCGCACCTCGGATGCAACGAAGGAGCCGGACATGATGCCCAAGGTATCGAAAGTCGCAATGTCGTGTCTGTGGTTGACGTGCCTGTGGCTGGTGCCCTCGTCAGCTGCGGCCCAGAGCGCCTTTTCCGGCGTCGTGAAGGACACGAGCGGGGCCGTCCTGCCGGGCGTGACCGTCGAGGCGGCCAGCCCGGTTCTGATCGAGAAAGTCCGCAGCACCGCGACCGACGCCGAGGGACGGTACAACATCGTCGATCTGCGCCCCGGCGCGTACTCGGTGACGTTCACGTTGCCGGGCTTCAACACGCTCAAGCGCGACGGCGTGGAGTTGCCGGCCAACTTCACGGCCACGCTCAACATCGAACTCCGCGTGGGCGCGATCGAAGAGACCGTGACGGTGACGGGCGCCTCGCCGATCGTGGACGTGAAGAGCACGCAGAAGACGACCGTGCTCACGCGCGACATGCTCGACTCGCTCCCGACCGCGCGCAACTACTCGGGACTTGCCGCGCTCATGCCCGGCGTGAAGATGTCCAATACGGACGTCGGCGGCAATCAGCAGATGGAACAGATCTACATGACGGTCCACGGCTCCCGCCAGACCGACGTCAGCGTGCAGGTCGATGGCATGTCGCTCAATAGCCTGATGTCGGACGGTCAGGTGCAAGCCTACTTCAGCGATGCGGCCAACGCCGAAGTGAGCTATCAGACCAACGGCGTCGGCGCGGACGTATCGGGCGGGGGCGTGCGCATCAACATGATTCCCAAGGAGGGCGGAAATCGCCTGAGCGGGTCCGTGTTCTTCGGCGGCACCGACGGGTCGTGGCAGAGCAACAACGTGACCGACGATCTGCGCGCCCGCGGCCTGGCGCAGGGCAGCAGGGTCGATTTGATTACGGACGTCAACGCCGCGCTCGGCGGACCGATCAAGCGCGACGCGCTGTGGTTCTTCGCCACGTGGCGGCGCATCGCGACCAATTCGATCATCGCGAACAACTTCTACAAGGATGGCCGGCCCGGGATCGAGGATCAGTGGATTCAGAACCAGATGGTCCGTCTCACCTGGCAGGTGAATACGAAGAACAAGCTGACCGTCTACCACGACCGCTACCCGAAGTTCAAAGGGCACGAGATGGGTGCGTTGACGGACCCGGAGACCGCCGCCGGACGACGGAATCCGAACAACGCGCGCTACTACACCAGCCAGGCGAAGTGGACGTCGACGCTGTCGAGCCGCCTGCTGCTCGAAGGCGGCTACTCGGTCAACTCGGAATACTTCACCGCCAAGTACCAGCCCGGCATCGGCAAGGAGCGGGGGACGCCGGAGTGGTACACCCAGATTGGCAAGAACGATGTGGTCCTGTTGACGAACTACGACGGTCGGACCACGACGGCCAACGGCGTCAATCCCGTCCGGAACGTGCTGTCCACCACCCTGTCGTACGTCACGGGCGCTCACGCGTTCAAGAGCGGCATCCAGTGGGGCTTCGGCCCCTATTACCTCGATCGCGACATCAACGGCGACCTGGTTCAGCTCTACCGAAATGGCGTTCCGGACTCGGTGCGCATCTACAACACGCCCGCGCGCACCCACGAGTTCCTCAACGCGGACCTCGGCGTCTTCGCGCAGGACTCCTGGACGATGAACCGGATGACGCTGAACGCGGGCGTGCGATTCGAGTACTTCAACGCCGCGATCAAGGAGCAGGACGTCGTGGCGGGGCGGTTCGCTCCTGCCCGGCACTTCGACGAGGTGCGCGATCTGCCCAACTGGTTCGACATCGCCCCGAGGTTCGGCGTGTCCTACGATCTGTTCGGCAACGCCAGGACGGCGATCAAGGGCACCGTCAACAAGTACATGGCGGGGCAGGGACTGGGGTGGACGCAGCGCTACAACCCCTTGCAGCTCCAGTCGGATACGCGCACGTGGAACGACCTCAACCGCGACAACGTGGCGCAGGACAACGAGATCGGTCCCAGCAACAACGCCTTGTTCGGTCTGCCGACGCAGTCGCGCCGCCCGGGTCCCGGTCTCAGGCGCGAATTCGACATGGAGTACAGCCTCGCGATTCAGCACGAGGTCGTCCGCGGCATGTCGGCATCGGCGGCCTGGTATCGTCGCGGCGTCTACAACGAGTCGCGCACGGATAACCAGCTCGTGTCGCTGCGCGACTACACGCTGGTCAATGTCGTCAATCCGCTCAACGGCGAGGTGTTTGCCGCGTACAACCTGGACCCGGCGAAGCGGGGCCAGGTGAGTCAGGTCGATGTGAACTCAACGGATTCGAACCTGCGGCGCCGCACCTACAACGGCGTCGAGCTGGGCTTCTCGATCCGGCGGCGGGCCGCCTCGTTCTTCGGGGGCTGGACCTTCGATCGGGTGATCGCCGTGCAGTGCGACGATCGGGCCGACCCGAACATGTTGAATGCGTCGGCCGCCGTGGCCAACACGTCGCGCTTCTGCGATCAGCGCACGCTGGGCCTGCCGCTGCGCCATGAATTCAAGCTGGCCGGTTCGTATCAACTGCCCTACGGCATCCAGGCGAACGCCGCCATCCAGAGCTACGCGGGCCGGGAACTCCTGACCAAGTGGAGCATCAGCCGGACCACCCGTTACGCCGCCGACTGCAAGGGCCCGTGCACGCCCGGCGCGCTGGTGATTCCCAACCTGACTCCCGCGTCGCTCGTGCTCGATCTCGTCGCGCCGGGACAGGCGTACTACGGCCGGCAGACGCAGTTGGACGCGGGCCTCCGGAAGATCTTCCGCGTCAAG
>JAYVYV010000284.1:0-3540 GCA_043783985.1 Acidobacteriota bacterium
CTGGCCGTCATGAAAACGCGCCTCGGCTTGTCGGTCCTCGTCTTCCCCGACTTCCGCGATACGTTCACCGTCGTCGACGATCTGCAGACGCTGGCGCCGCTGCTCCCCCTGACGGATCTCAAGGCGACGGCGGTCACCACCAGCGCCGATCTGCGCGTCGCCGAGGCGTCGGTGACGCAGGAGACGCTGGGCGTCGGCGTCGCGCGCGGCGGCATTCTTCCCTCGGTATCGTTCGACTACTTCTACGGCATCAACGCAAACGACTTCGCGGTCTACGATCCCGAGGGACACCGCCTGCTCGGATCGGTCGCGCAGGTACAGCTGAACGTGCCGCTCTGGAACTGGGGGGCGGCCCAGAGCAAGCTGAAGCAGGCGCGGCTGCGCGTGCAGGCCGCCAAAAGCGATCTGACGCTGGCACAGCGGCAGTTGCAGGCCAGCGTCAGCACCTTTCATCGCGAGGGGGAAATCGCGCGCGCGCAGGTCGCGTCGCTGCGCGACTCGCTCGATCTCTCGACCGAGAGCCTCCGGCTGACGCTCCTTCGCTATCAGGCCGGCGAGGTCTCGGTGCTCGAGGTCGTCGACGCCCAGACCACGTTGATTCAGGCGCGCAACGCGTACGACGATGGGCTCGTGCGGTATCGAGTCGCGCTCGCCGCGCTGCAAACACTCACGGGGACCCTGCAACCATGACTCACCCGACCCACCGGTCCTACCCGCCCTTCCAGGCGCGCGTCGGCGCACTGGTGTGCTGCGCCGCGCTCGGTCTGGCCGCCTCCGGCTGCAAGAAAGCCGAAAAGCCCGAAGAGGTCGTGGCGCCGGTGCAAGTGTCCCCCGCCATCAAGGGCAGCATCCGGCTCCTCGTCAGCGCGGACGCCGTGCTCTATCCCCGCGACCAGGCCAACATCGTCCCGAAGATCAGCGCGCCGGTGAAGCGGTTCCTGGTCAACCGCGGCGATCATGTCAGGCAGGGACAGCTGCTGGCGGAGCTCGAAGCACGCGATCTCGCCGGCGCGGCCCAGGAAAGCCGCGGGCAGTACCAGCAGGCGCAGTCGAACTACCGCTCGACGACGGCGGCGGGCGTGCCCGAGCAGATGGCCAAGGCGCAGGCCGACGCCACGGCGGCGCGCGAGGCGATGGACGCCGCGAAGAGGCTCTTCGACAACCGGCAGCAGCTCTTCAGGGAAGGCGCGCTCGCGAAGAAGCTGGTGGACGAGGCGGAAGTCGCGTATGCGCAGGCCAAGGCGACCCACGACACGGCGGTGCAGCACCTCCAAGCGCTGCAGAGCGTCGGCGGCAGGGAGCAAATCAACACGGCCGCGGCGCAGGTCGAGGCGGCCAAAGGTCATTACGAGAGCGCGCAGGCCGTCGCCAGCTACGCGGAAATCCGCAGCCCGATCACCGGCGTCGTCACCGATCGCCCGCTCTATCCCGGGGAGATGGCCGCGGCCGGCACGCCGATGCTCACCGTGATGGACATGTCGAAGGTCGTGGCGCGCATCAATATGGCGCAGGACCAGGCGAGGAACGTGAAGGTCGGCAACGAGGCGACGATCACGCCGACTGACGGCGGCGAGCTCGTGCCCGGCAGGGTCACCATCGTCAGCCCCGCGTCGGATCCGAACAGCACGACCGTGCAGGTCTGGGTGCAGGCCGAGAACCCCGGCGAGCACATGCACGCGGGGCAGGCCGTCCACGTTTCGATCGTGGCGGCGACCCTCGAGGGGTCGACGCTGATTCCGGCCGCGGCGGTTCTGCCCAACGCGGAAGGCGAGACGATCGTCCTCGTCGTCGACGACAAGAACGTCGCGCATGAGAAGGTGGTACAGATCGGCGTCCGCGAGCCGGAGATGGTGCAGATCGTCGCAGGCGTCGACGTCGGACAGCGGGTCGTCACGCAAGGCGGGCTCGGGCTCGAGGACAAGGCGAAGGTGCGCGTCATGAAGCCCGGCGAGAAGGCCGCCGGCGAGAAGGACGAAGCGGACGAGGGAAAACATTGACGGGCGGCGCGCCGGGCGGCGAGCACTGGACGGCGCGGCAGGGCAAGCCGGTCATCTTCGTCATCCTCACGCTGGTGGCGTGCGGCGTCTACCTGGCGACCACGATTCCGGTCGCCGTCTTCCCGGAGGTCGATTTTCCGCGCATCCTCGTCGGCATCGACAACGGCGTGGCGCCGATCGACCAGATGCAGGTCACCGTCACGCGGCCGATCGAAGAGGCGCTGAACTCGGTTCAGGGTCTCGAGCGCGTGCAGTCGATCACCAGCCGCGGCACGGTGGAGATCGATCTCTTCTTCTCGTGGAAGATCGACATGTTCCAGACGCTGGCACGCGTCAACGCCGCGCTCGCGCGCGTGCAGTCGGAATTGCCTCCCACGGCCAAGATCACGGCCAACCGCCTGACGTTCGCCGCGTTTCCGATCATGGGGTACAGCCTGACGTCGGACACGGTGCCGCAGACGCGGCTCTGGGAGCTGGCGACCTACAATCTGAAGCCGCGGCTGAACCGCAAGATCGGCGTGTCCACGATCGTCGTGCAGGGCGGGCAGGAGCCGGAGTTCGAGGTGAAGCCCGATCCGGCCAAGCTGGTGCAGACGCAGATCACGGTGCCCAACCTGCTCGAGGCGATCGGGCGGAGCAACCTGATCGACTCGCCGGGGCTCTTCGAGAACAACCATCAGCTGGTGCTGAGCCTGGTGAGCGGCCAGGCGCACTCGCTCGACGACATCTCCGACATCGTCGTGAAGACGACGCCGCTCGGCGCGCCGGTCCGGGTCGGCGACGTCGCGGCCGTGTCGCGATCGATCAAGCCGGTCTACGTCGGCGTCACCGCCAACGCGAAGACGGCCGTGCTGATGAACATCTTTCGTCAGCCCGACAGCAATACCGTCACCGTGGCCGGGGAGATCCACGCGGAAATCGACGCGATCCGGAAGGAGCTGCCGAAGGGCGTCGTGATTCAGCCGTTCTACGATCAGTCGGACCTGGTCAACGATTCGATCACGAGCGTGCGTGACGCGGTGGTCATCGGGCTCGTGCTGGCCTCCCTGATCATGGTGCTCTTCCTCCGCGACTGGGGCACGTCGCTCGTCGCGGGCATGGTGATCCCCGCGACGCTCGCGGTCACGTTCATCGCGCTGCGGATGCTCGGCGAGAGCTTCAACCTGATGACCCTGGGCGGGCTGGCCGCCGCCGTGGGGCTCGTGATCGACGATGCGATCGTCGTCGTCGAGAACATCGTGATGCACCGCGACGCGGGCCAGGACCGCGCGGACGCGATCCGCAGCGCGATCGCGGAGATCCGCGTGCCGCTCATCGGATCGACGATCACGCCGATCGTCGTGTTCCTGCCGCTGATCTCGATCACCGGCGTGACGGGCGCGTTCTTCCGCGCGCTCGCGATCACGGTGGGCACGGCGCTGCTGACGTCGCTCGGGCTGGCGCTCACCTGGACGCCGGCGCTCAGCCACTACTTCCTCGGCAGGCGCCGCGAGAATCTGAAATCTGAAATCATAAATCTGAAATCCCACGGCGGCATTCCTCC
>JAYVYV010000285.1:0-9329 GCA_043783985.1 Acidobacteriota bacterium
GAGCACCGGTTCTTCGAGCTGTCCGACGCGCTCAGCACCGGCAGCAGCATGATGCCGCAGAAGAAGAATCCCGATCCGCTGGAGCTGGTGCGCGGCAAGAGCGGGCGCGCGATCGGACATCTCGTCGGCCTGCTGACGACGATCAAGGGTCTGCCGACCGGCTACAACAAGGATCTGCAGGAGGACAAGGAAGCGGTGTTCGGCGCGGAGGACACCTTATCCGGCTGCCTGGCCGTCGTGCGATCCGTTGTCGCCGGGCTGACGCTCAACCGCGACCGGGCGGCGTCGGCATCCGCCGGGCTGCTCCTGGCGACCGATGTGGCGGACTACCTGGTGGGGAAAGGGATGCCGTTCCGCCGCGCGCACGAAGTGGTCGGCGCGCTCGTCCGCAAGCTGATCGCCGAAAAGCGCGGCTTCGAGACGCTGTCGCTCGATGAATGGCGCGCCGCGAGCGGGCTCTGCGAGCCCGACGTCATCGCGCGCATCACGCCCGCCGTTTCGGTGCAGGCCAAGCGCACCCCGCAATCAACCGCGCCGGATGCCGTCCGCGCCCGTTTGGCGGACGTGCGGCGGTGGCTGGACGGCCTCGGCGACCTCTGTTAAGATGGGTCGCCTTTCATTTCACTTCATTTCCTGCCAGCGGTATCTTCGGGAGCGTTGATGCAACAGCGCCAGCTTCGGCTTGGTGACATTTTGGACGATTATTGTCCGCGTGAGCGGCGCGTGACCAACCACGTCATCGTGGCGATGATCGCCGAGGACGTCAAACAGGTCCGCTGCACGACGTGCGACGCCGATCACGATTTCAAGCACGCCAAGATCCCGCGTCAGCGCCGCAAGACGGAGACGCCCGCCGCGCTCTACGCGCAGGTGCTCGCCACCGGGCCGAAACGGGTCACGCACGACGCCGCGGACGCGGAGCCCGCGGCGGCGGCCGGCGTGCCGGCCGGGGAGCCGGTGGACTCCTCGTCGCCCGCGATGGCCGCAGTCGCCGAACCTGAATTCCACAATGCGCCGACGGCCGACGAAGACGCCGACCCCGACGAGGAACGTGATGAGGAACGGGACGAGGAAGAGGGACCCGTCCACCGTCCGCTGATTCGCGCATCGTTGCCCAAAATCGACGGAGCGCCTCCGCCCGCGCGGCAGATTCCCGAGTTCACCATCCGGCAGCCGGCCGGCCGTCCCACCAACCGCTTCCGCGGCCCGCGTCATCCCCGCGGCGGCGCCGGCGCCGGAGGTCAGCAGTTCCAGGGGAATCGATCGGGCGGCGGCGGGAACATGCACGGCGGGCCGCGAGGCGCCGGCGGCATGCGCTCGAACGGCGGCCGGCCGCCTCAAGACCCCGGCGGCGCGCAGATGCGACGCCACGGGCCGGGGCGAAAGCGCTCGAAGTAACCCGCTTGCAATCTGAAACCTGACGTCCGCAATCTGACATCACGTGCCTGACCTCTCCGGGAAGCACGGCCTCATCGTCGGGGTCGCGAACAAGCGGTCCATCTCGTGGGCGATTGCCCAGGCGGCGGCTGCCGCCGGCGCGCGCCTTGCGCTCACGTATCCCAGCGAGCGTCTCGAAGAAAACGTCCGCGAGCTGGCGGCGACGCTCGACAACCCCCTCGTCCTGCCGTGCGACGTCGCCGACGATCAGCAGATCGCCCAGCTCGGCGCCACGCTCGACCGCGAGTTCGGCGGCCTCGACTTCTGCCTGCACGGCGCCGCGTTCGCCCCGGCCGACGCGCTGAAGAACCCGTTCACCGAAACGTCGCGCGAAAGCTTCCGCATCGCGCTCGATATCAGCGCGTATTCACTCATCGGGTTGTCGCGCGCGGTGACGCCGCTGATGGAAAAGCGCGGCGGCGGCAGCATTCTGACGCTCACCTTCATCGGCAGCGATCGCGTGTTCACGAACTACAACGTGATGGGTGTGGCCAAGGCCGCACTCGAGGCGTCGGTGCGCTACCTGGCGTCGGATCTGGGGCCCAAGAACATCCGGGTGAACGCAATCTCCGCGGGCGCGATCAAGACGCTCGCCTCCGCCGGCATCTCGGGAATCTCGACAATGCTGCAGGCGTATCGCGAGCGATCGCCGCTGCGCCGCGGGGTGGAGACGTCGGAAGTCGCCGACGCGGCGGTCTTTTTGCTGAGCTCGGCCGCGCGGGGAATCACCGGAGAAATCCTGATGGTGGACTCCGGCTTCCACGCCATGGGCGGAGCTTAGAATTTCAGATTTCAGATTTCAGATTTCAGATTCGGATTTACCACTCTTCAATCTTTATCCGCTCGCGAGGGATGCCGAGCTCCGCCAGGATATTCGGCATCTCGTCGACCAGCGCGGGCGGTCCGCAGATAAAGCAGAGGGTCGCCGGATCGTGGACCAGTTCTCCGAGCGCCTCCCGGTTCAATCGGCCGCGCGGGCCGGACCAGTCGGCGTCGGTCGCGCGCGTCACCGTCTGCCGCAACTCGATTTCGCCCGCCTGCGCCAGCCCCCGCAATTCCTGTTCGAACGCGAACTCGTCTGGCGTCCGGACGCTGTAGAAGAGCCCGATATTCCGGTGGGGCAGGCTCAGCGCGCGCCGCAGCATCGCGCGCAGCGGCGCGATGCCGGTCCCGCCGGCGATGAACACGAACCGCCGCTCGTCGGGCGCCGGCGGAAAGGTGAACGAGCCGAGCGGGCCGTCGACGTCGACCAGCTGTCCAGGATCGAGGGCCAGGTGTGGGCCTGGCGCGCCGTCGGCGTTGACCCCGACGAGCAGTTCCAGCCACCCGTCGCGCCGCGCGTCCTCGGGCGCCGCGGCAATCGAGTAGGGCCGCCGCTTTTCGTATCCATGGCTCGCAATCGCGACCGCCTGCCCCGGTGCGTAGTCGAACGCGTGACCGTTGAGATCGAGCCGGGCGATCCGCGCCCGCGGCGTCGCGGGAATCACCTCGCGGATGGGGAGCGTCAGCACGGCGAGTATGCTATCTCACGGTCCGCCCGAAGGCGGACACGACCCGATATGACCCTCCGTCGCGCACGCGGTTTCGTTCTCCGGCTGGTCCGCCGCCGGCAACTCGCACTCCTGGTCGGTCTTGCGCTGGCCGGTCCGGCCGCCTGGGTCGAATTCAGCGGCCGCTACGGCGCATGGTGGATGGAGGGCCTGGCCCTGGTCGTCGGTGCGACCGGGCTCGCCATCTTCTGGACCGGTCTGACGGGGGCCAGTCCAGACTGGACCGACGACGGCACATAAAATCTGAAATCTGAAATCTGAAATCTGAACTCTGAAATTTTAAAGGACGCCGAGCGCGGCGCGCTGGAGCTCGTTCTCCGTGACGCTGTCTGGCGGGGCCGGCCGGGCGTGCTGTTCGCCGGGGTTCGCGCCGGCGGCTTCCCGTTTTCGGCGCGTCTTGTCGCGGTACATCCGGCCGTCCGCGTTCGCGAGCAGGGTTTCGTAGGAGTCGCCGTCGTGCGGGAAGACCGCCGCGCCGACGCCGATCGCGAGCGGCAGCATCTTGCCCGGCCTCGCCTCGAACTGCAGCCCGTCGACCGCGTGCTGCAGCTCCTGCCGCTTGTGCTCGGCTTCCTCGCCGCCGCACCCCGACAGCACGACGATGAATTCGTCGCCCGCATAGCGCACGCAGATGTCGTACGGCCGGATGCCGGCGCGCAGCACGGCGGCCACCTCGCGCAGCGCGCGGTCGCCGACGTGATGGCCGAACGTGTCGTTGATGTCCTTGAAGTTGTCGAGGTCCATGACCAGCAGCGAGACCTCCGACTTCAGCCGTTCCGCGCGCGCCAGCTCGCGCGTCAGGTGCATGAACATGAACCGCGTGTTCGGCAGGCCGGTGAGCGGGTCGGTCAGCGAATCTTCCTGCGTCTGCTCGAACACCATCGAGTTGAAGATGACGGCCGCGGCCTGCTCGGAAATGCGGTCGAGCAGCCGGCGGTGATCGTCGGTGTAGATCGAGGGTTCGGTGTGGTACACGGAGATCGTCCCGATGAACCGCTCGTTGAAGAGCAGCGGGCACACGAGCGCCGAGTGCAGCGTCGTGCGGTCCGACGGGAAGCCGGCCGCTTCGAGGTCCGTGCTCGGCCGCGCGTTGACGAGCGGTCGCCGGTTGCGCGCGACCCAGCCGGTCAGGCCGTGGCCGTTGCGGATGGTCAACTGCTGAATGGTGTCGGCTTCGACGCCGGTCGCGAAGCGGCAGCGCAGCGTTTCCGTCTCGTCGTTGTAGAGGAACAGGGCGCAGCAGGAGAACGGCACGATGTTGCTCAGTTTCGAGGAGATGAGCGCCATCGTGTCCGACACGCCGAGGCTGCTGCCCATGGCCTGCGCGATCTCGTACAGCGCGTAGATCTCCCTGTGCGCCAGCGCGATGTCCTGAAACACGGTGGTGCGCGCCGACGTCTCGTCAACCAGCCCGACGGCCGGCGCCGCGGTCGGCGCGTGCGTCGGCACGCGCGTCAGCGTGCGCGAGGGCGCCGCGCTCGCGTCTGCTTCGGCCGCCAGCGACGAGTACATGTCGATGAACGTCTGGACCACGCGCGGGTCGAGCGCCTTGGTGCTTTCCTGTCGCAGCAGGCCGATGGCCCCGTCGAGGCTCATCGCCTTGTGATACGGACGCTCCGACATCAGGGCGTCGAAATAATCGACGACCGAGAGGATCCGCGCGCCGAGCGGGATCTCGTCGCCAACCAGCCCGGCCGGATAGCCTTTGCCGTCCCAGCGTTCGTGGTGGCTGAGGATGAGCGGCGCCACCGGATACGGGAACGGCACGCCGCTGATGATCTCCGCGCCCACCTGCGGGTGAATCCGGATCTTCTGGAACTCTTCCTGCGTCAGCGGACCCGGCTTCGACAGGATGTGCTCGGGCACCGCGAGTTTTCCGATGTCGTGAAGCAGCGCCGCCGTCTTCACGCCCTGGATTTCGGCCTCCGGCATGCCGAGCGCGCGGGCGAGTCCGGCCGCGTACACCTGCACGCGGCGGATGTGGCTCTGCGCCGTCTGATCCTTCGCGTCGATCGCAAGCGCCAGCGCTTCAATCGTCGCCAGGTGCAGATCCGACACCTGCGCGACGTGCCGCTGCTGATCCTGGATCCGGCCCATGTAGACCTTGTAGGTGCGGTAGGTCAGATACAGCGGCGCGGCCGCCAGCGACGCCATCCAGTAGCCGCCGCGATCGATCACGCTCGCGGCGATTGCCGCCGCGAGGGCGCCCACGAAGTAGCTCGGCGCGCTCCAGAGGAAGTTCTCGTTCCACACGCGCCCGATCGACTGCCGCGTCGACAGGCCGATGGCCGTCGCGATGAACAGCGTGTTGAAGACGAAGTAGACCGTCGCCGCCCCCACCAGCGGCTTGGTGATCGAGAGCATCGTGAACGGTACGGCGACGGTGCCGCCCAGCAGCGCATACGCCCAGCCGGCGGCCTTCACCGTGAGGACCAGCGAGGCCATGCTGAAGAGCGTGCGATACGGCGCCGAGCGCACCTGCGTGCGGAACGTGCACTGGCTGAAGGCGCTCGCCCCGGCCACGATCATCGTCTGGTCCGCGCCCAGCAGCAGGAGCGCGGCGAAATCGACCGCGTAGGACACCGACATCGTCGATCCGCTGGAGGCCAGCGGCAGGCTGACCTTCAGCGCCGACGCGAGCGACGAACAGGCCAGCAGGATGACGAACAGGATGGGGTTCGCGACCGGGTGGGGCCAGAAGACAATCAGCGTGAGCGCGCCCGCGGCGTAAACAGCGCCGACGAAGAGCCGGGCCGCAACAGGAAGGTCCTTCACATCACTCCGCCCACGGGAAGCCGAACGCGTCGAGATGATACCGCGAAAAACGGCCGATCAGGCCTCGGTTTCACGACTTCTGCGGCCCGGGGGCCGCGCTTCCGGTTCGAGCTGGTACTCGAGGATCTTGCGGTACAGGGTGCCCCGGCTGATGGCCAGGACCCGCGCCGCCTCCTTCTTGTTCCAGGTGGTCGCCTCCAGCACGCGGACGATGTGCGCCCGCTCCGCTTCGGCGAGCGACGGCAGGTGGTCCCCTGTCACGGTCGCCGTCGGCAGCGTCGCGTGGAGGAACTCGATGTCCGAAGGGCGAATCGACCGGCCGGGCGCCGACAGCGCCGCGCGCGAGACCGTGCTCTCCAGCTCGCGGATGTTGCCTGGCCACTGGTAGGCGCAGAGCGTCTCGAGCGCCTCTTTCGAGAACCCTTTGCTGTCGAGCGGGAGACCCTGCGCCGCGCAATACCGAGCGAGGAAGCGCTGGGCCAGCACCGGGATGTCGACCTGCCGCTCGCGCAGGGAGGGGAGCCGGATGGCGAAGGCGTTCACGCGGTAGTAGAGGTCCTCGCGGAAGCGTGTGTCGCGTACGAACTGCTCGAGCGGCCGGTTGGTCGCCGAGATGAGCCGGAAGTCGACCGAGATGGACTTGTGGCCCCCGAGGCGCTCGAAGCGGCGCTCCTCCAGCACGCGCAGCAGCTTCGCCTGCGCGATGAGGGACATATCGCCGATCTCGTCGAGAAACAGCGTGCCCTCGTTGGCGAGCTCGAGCCGTCCGGGCTTGCGATCGTGCGCGCCGGTGAAGGCGCCCTTCTCATAGCCGAAGATTTCCGACTCGAACAGCGTGTCGGGCAGCGCCGCGCAGTTGACCGCCTGAAACTTCGCCACGCTGCGCCGGCTCAGCTCGTGGATCATGCGCGCCACGACTTCCTTGCCCGATCCGGTCGGCCCGAGGATCAGCACCGAGATGTCCGACTTCGCCGCCGTCCGGATCCACTCGAAGACAATCAGCATCTTCTCGTCGCGGCCGATCATTTCGCGGAAACGCTGGACCGACGGCGACTGATCTTCGGTGCTGACGGCGGCGCGGCGTTCGAGGAAGTGGTCCAGCAGCTCGGCGATCGCCTCGTTCGCGGGGCGCTCGGCCATGAACCGCGGCGGCGCGCTGCCGGGCATCACCGTCGCAACGCCGAAGTCGGCGAGCTCGCGCACGCAGTTCTCGACGTCGAGCTTCAGGCGTCCGAACGTCTGCATCAGCGACTCGACGTCGAACGCCTCGTCGGGTCTCGCGCTCAGGTACCGCAGCAGCCCGGCCCGCAGGGGGGACTGCACCAGCGACCGGAAGCGGAGCTCGAGGTCGGCCGGTTCGGCCGTTTTCGCCGTGGCGGAGGCGCTCGCGCGCCGCGCGCTGAAGGTCAGATCGTCCATGTCGCGTTGAGATTATCGGCTGGTCGGGGATCCGCCGACAGGGCCCCGGGGCCCCCCCCGGTAGTAGTCGGTCTGATACTGCTCGATCAGGGTCTTCATCCGGGTGGCGTCGCCCTTCCTGTGCCCGTGGCAGGCGATGGGATCGGTCCCCCCGCTGGTCTCGATGAAGACGTCGGCCAGCATCATGCCGGTCTCGATCTTCACCGACGCGATATGGGCCATGTGAATCGTTTCCTCGCGTTTGCCGAACCACCGCGGCGTGTGCTGGACGACGGCCGTGGGCGTGATCAGCACCTGCGTCGG
Organism: Acidobacteriota bacterium; assembly: GCA_043783985.1. Lineage (GTDB taxonomy): Bacteria > Acidobacteriota > Vicinamibacteria > Vicinamibacterales > CAVVIG01 > CAVQFC01. The sequence continues at coordinate 7,485 of JAYVYV010000285.1, forward strand.
AAAGAGGTGGTTGCCCGAGCTGAGCCGGCTCGCGCGGAACACGTCCCCCTCGGCGAACCGGCGTCCCTTGAGCCAGATCACGACGAAGAGGATTGCCGCCACGGCGCCGGCGGCCGCGAGCGCCCACCAGAGCCAATCCGATTCGCGTGTCACAATTGCAGATGTTAAGCTATTTCACACACCAATAAGGAGTAGACCTTGCCGTACCGCTCCCCAGGCTCGTCCGGACATTCCCTGAAGAAATCGCTCTCGGGCAAACCCATCGCCAACTACCGCCCGAAGGGCAGCGCCGAGATTCGCCATTTGATCGACAACGGATTCCAGGCGTTCAACGCGGGGCGGCTGTCGGAAGCCTGCCAGATTTTTTCGGAAAAGATGCTCGCTCCCGAGAACGACACGACGATCGGGCTGACGATTGCGGGAGCCATGACCCCGGCCGGTTTGGGCGGCTCCGTCATCGAGATGATGGACCGTGGCCTCGTGGACTTCATCATTTCGACCGGCGCGAACCTGTATCACGACCTCCATTACGCGCTGAATTTCACGCTGCACCGCGGGTCGCCGTTCGTGAACGACGTCGAGTTGTACGAGGACGGCGTCATCCGGATCTACGACGTGTTGTTCCCGGCGACGGTGCTGCTCGAGACCGACGCCTACATCCGCGACTTCATCGTCCGTTCGGGGATCGACGATGCGATCGCCACGTCCGAGTTCCATTACCGGCTGGGTCTCGATCTGCTCGAGAAGAATCCCGCGTGCGTCGAGTATTCGGTGGTGGCCCGCGCGGCCGCGGCCGGCGTGCCGCTCTACACCTCGTCTCCCGGGGACAGCTCGATCGGCATGAACATCGCGTACCACGAGCTCATGAACGGCGGCCGGTTCATGATCGATCCGAACAAAGACGTGAACGAAGTCTGCGCGATCGTGATGGCGGGCAAACAGAACGGCTGCGTGATCCTCGGCGGCGGCTCACCGAAGAACTTCTATCTGCAGGCGCAGCCGACGCTCTGGGAGGTCTACGGCATCCCGAAGGGGGGCAACGACTACTTCATCCAGATCACGACCGACTCCGTCGTCTGGGGCGGGCTGTCGGGCGCAACGCCGGCCGAGGCCGTGAGCTGGGGCAAGGTGAATCCCGGCGTGCTGCCAGGGACGGTGGTGGCCTACTGCGATTCGACGATCGCGTTCCCGCTGTTCTGCGAGTACGCGGTCGGCTCGCCCAACGGACGCCGTCCGCGCAAGGAACTCGTCCACAGGCGCGACGAGCTCGTCGCCAACCTGACACGAGAGGCGAAGGCGGTCCGCAAGAAGCGAGAAACCGACAATCTGAAATCTGAAGTCTGAATTCTGCAAATTCCGTGGGAACACTGTTTGATGAGCTCGGCCCGGTCGCGGAGCGTCTCGTGGCCCGGCCGCGGATCTATGCGGACGCCAACGTGCCGGCGGGCATCGTGGCGCATATGCGGGTGCGACTCGGCTGGGACGTCCTCTTCGTGCTCGAGGAGGCCGACCTGCGTCGCGCGCCGGACGTGAAACACTACCAGCTCGCGCAGCAGCTGCGGCGAACGCTGGTCACGCTGGATCGCGACTACCTCGACGATCGACGGTTTCCACTCGACGCGTGCGGCGGCGTGCTCGTCATCCAGGCGCCGGACGAGCGGCAGTTGTCGAGGCTCCTGGATCGCATCGACCAGTCGCTCTTTCATCCTGACGCGGCCGACGAGCCGATTGCGCTGCCGCTGACCGGCCGCAAACTGCACGTCAACACCGACTGGGGCAGGGACTGACGATGGAAGTTCAGATTTCGGATTTCAGATTTCAGATTGGATTTCAGATTGGATTCCA
>JAYVYV010000286.1:0-9320 GCA_043783985.1 Acidobacteriota bacterium
CGGGACGGTCGGGGTGATCGGTCCCACCCGTATGCACTACTCGCGCGCGATCGCGGCCGTCGACGGCGCGGCACAGGCCGTGTCGCGCCTCCTGCGAGATCCGAATTGACGGGGCCGCCGTGTGTCGCGGCCCGGACGGACACGTCGGTCCACCCTCCGAACCGAACCTGACCTATGGCTGATGAACCGATGAGCGACGGACCGGACGCCCCTCTGGCGGCATCCGAGAGCCCGGAACTGGACGACCTGCAGCGCGAGCGCGACGACTTCAAGGATCGCTGGCTGCGCAAAGGCGCCGAATTCGACAACTACCGGAAGCGGGTCGAGCGCGAGCGGCGCGAGCAGGCCGATCAGGCGGTCGTCGACCTGCTCCAGGAGCTGTTGCTCGTCGTCGACGACTTCGACCGTGCGCTGACGGTGGGCGGCGACGAGGGCGGCGCCTATCGCAAAGGCGTCGAGCTCATCCACGGCAAGCTGCACGAACTGCTGCGCAAGCAGGGCGTGAAGGCGATGGCCGTGCTCGGCGAGGATTTCGATCCGAACGTCCATATGGCCGTGATGCACGAGGAGAGCCCCGAGCATCGTGAAGGCGAGGTCATCGGAGAGCTGCAGAAGGGCTACACGCTGCACGATCGGCTGCTGCGGCCGGCGATGGTGAAGGTGGCGAAGGCGTGAGCAAGCGCGACTACTACGAGATCCTCGAGGTCTCCAAAACCGCGAGCGAAACCGACATCAAGAGCTCGTACCGACGGCTCGCGATGAAGTTCCACCCCGATCGCAATCCGGGCGACCAGCTTGCCGAGGAGAAATTCAAGGAGTGCGCGGAAGCGTACGCCATCCTCGCCGACGCGCAGAAACGCAGTCTGTACGATCGCTTCGGCCACGCGGGCGTCAGCTCCGCCGCCGGCGGCGGCGCCGGTTTCGACCCGTCGGTCTTCGCCGAATTCGGCGACTTCGCCGACATCCTCGGCAACATGTTCGGATTCGGCGATTTGTTCGGCGGCGGCGGCCGGCGGCGCGGCGGGCCGCAGCGCGGCGCGGATCTTCGCTACGACCTCGAAATTTCCTTCGAGGAGTCGGCGAAGGGCGCCGAAACATCGATCCAGATTCCGAGGCAGGAAACCTGCGAGACCTGCAGCGGGTCCGGTTCAGCCCCCGGCTCGACGGCGAGCAACTGCCCGCAATGCAAAGGCCAGGGACAGGTCCGCTATCAGCAGGGCTTCTTCACCGTAGCGCGCACCTGCCCGCAGTGCCGCGGCGCCGGCAAGATCATCACGAAGCCGTGCGCCGGATGCAGCGGCGCCGGGCGCATCGCGCGCGACCGGAAGATCACCGTGAAGATTCCTGCCGGCATTGCGACCGGCCAGCAGCTGCGCCTGGTGGGCGAGGGCGAAGCCGGCTCCGCGGGCGGCCCTCCGGGCCACCTCTACGTTGTGGTCCACGTGCACGAGCACGCGTTCTTCCGGCGGGACGGCATGAACCTGTTCTGCGAGATTCCGGTGAACTTCACGACCGTGACGCTCGGCGGCGAGATCCTGGTACCGACGCTCGACGGCAACGAGACGGTGAAGGTGCCGGAAGGCACGCAGACCGGCACCACGCTGCGGCTGAAGAACAAGGGAATGCCCGACGTCAACGGACGCGGGCGCGGCGATCTGTTCGCGACCGTCCAGGTGCAGACGCCGCGCAAACTGAGCCGGGATCAGCGCAAGCTGATCGAAGAGCTCGCCAAGGCGCTGCCCAAGGACAAGTTCGAGCCGCGCGCGCGCGGCGAGGACGAACAGGACGAGCGGAACCTGTTCGATCGCGTCAAGGACATGTTCGGTTAAGAGCGCGGGGTGAAACAGTACCCGGCGATCGACGTTCGCACCGACGCTCCTGATTTTCTGCTCGCGCTCGTCGACGACTTCCGCCCCACCGCGCTCGAGGAGCGCGACGCCTCGGTCCGCGTCTTCTTTTCCACAACCGGCGATCGCGACGCCGCGCGGCGCGCCCTCGCAGCGCGTTTCGAGGTCACCGCGGTCGACGTGGACGACGAAGACTGGGCGCGACGATCGCAGGAGAATCTGCAGCCGGTCACGGTCGGCCGCGTCACCGTGTACCCGACGCCGCAATCCCCAGCCCACAATTTACAATCAATCCGCAATCCACAATCCACAATCCGCAATACGATCGACATCGTCATCGTCCCCTCGATGGGGTTCGGCACCGGTCATCACGTCACCACGCGTCTGTGCCTTGCAGCATTGCAGACGATCGACCTGACGGCCCTGGATGTGCTCGACGTCGGCACCGGATCGGGCGTGCTGGCCATTGCCGCGGATCGCCTCGGCGCAGCGCGCGCGATGGGCATCGACTCCGACGCCGACGCGATTCAGTCGGCACAGGAGAATCTCGCCCTGAACCCGCAGGCTCGCCATGTGACCCTGGAGACGGTTGATCTGGCGGCACGCGCGCTGCCGCTCGCCGACGTCGTCACGGCGAACCTTACCGGCGCGCTGCTGGTCCGATCCGCCGCCGTGCTCATCGCGGCCGTCAGGGCCGGCGGCACGCTGATTCTGAGCGGTATCCAGTCGGTCGAGCGCGACCACGTGCGCCAGGCCTTCGCGGATACCGCCGTCTGCTGGGAGCGCGACGAGGACGGCTGGGTCGGCATCGCCGTGAAAAAAGCGTGACAGTCAACCCGCAGCCGCCACTTCCGGTCTAATAGGACGTGATGGATCGCGCACGTCTTTGCCTTCCGCTGTCGGCTCTTCTCGTCACCCTCGCGGTGGCCGCCGGCGCGCAGCAGCCGACGCCGCGTCCGGGTCAACAGGCCGTCCGGCCCACTCGGGACGCGCCTGCCCAGCCCAAGGACGTGCCGCCTCCGCCCGCCGGACGCATCACGGGCCGCGTCCTGGCGGCCGACAACGGACGGCCGGTGAAACGCGCGCGCGTGTTCGCCTCGGCGGCCGAGTTGCCCGGCGGCCGCGGCATGCTGACCGACGACGCCGGAACGTTCGATCTGACGGAACTGCCCGCGGGGCGCTACACGCTGACGGTCTCGAAATCGGGGTTCGTCGCCCTGTCGTACGGCCAGCGGCGTCCGCTGCAGGCCGGCACGCCGCTGCAGCTGGCCGACGGGCAGCAGCTGAAGGGCATCGAGTTCCAGCTCCCGCGCGGCAGCGTCATCAGCGGGCACGTGCTCGACGAAGACGGCGACGCCATGCCTGGCGTCATCGTGCGGATCATGCGCTACCAGTATCTGCAGGGCGAGCGGCGGCTGACGCCGGCCGGCAACGGCCAGACCGACGACACAGGCCAATACCGCGTCTGGGGCCTGATGCCCGGCGAATACTATGTCAACGCGATCGCGCGCGGCGGCGGCCCCGGCGGCGGACCATTCGGCGGGCCCGGCGGCGGGCCGGGCGGGTTCGGTGGCGGGCCGGGCGGATTCGGCGGCGGGCGCGGCGGCCGTTTCGGCGGCGGCCAGGGCGCGCCAAGCGGCCCCGCGGGGGCGACCGATCAGGAGCAGGTCAACTACGCGCCCACCTACTACCCGGGCGTCCCCTCGATGAACGAGGCGAAGGCGGTCAGCGTCGGCCTGAGCCAGGAACTGCCGGACATCAGCTTCAGCATGCAGCTGGTGCGCGTGTCGCGCATCAGCGGCGTGGTGTCGAACCCGGACGGGACACCGGTCACCAGCGGCATCGTCAACCTGGTGTCCGACAGCGGCGGTTCGCGCGCCAATCAGATCGGCATGAACATCGGCGGCCGCATTCAGTGGGACGGCGCCTTCACGATCAACAACGTGGCGCCCGGACGCTACATCCTGCGGGCGCGCGGCGACGACTCCGAGACGCCCCAGTTCGCGGCGCAGCCGATCAGCGTGAACGGCGACGATCTCGCGGACGTCACCGTCGTCCTGTCACCCGGAGCCACGATCCGCGGCTCGATCTCGTTCCTGCCGGGCTCCTCGCCGGTTCCCGACCTCACGCAGTTCCGGATTACCGCGCCGTCCACCGATCAGTCCGATTTCGGTCCGCAGCCGAACGCGCGCGTGGACAAGGAGGGGACATTCACGCTGAGCGGGGTGTCGGCCGGCGCACACCTGATTCGGCCGGTCAACGCGTCGAGAACCTGGATCCTGAAATCCGTGATGGCCGGCGATCGCGACATCACCGACACACCCTTCGCGGTGCGGAGCGGCGAGAACCTCGCCAACGTGGCCGTGGTGTTCACCGACAAGCAGAGCGAGATCAACGGCACGTTGACGACCGAGAACGGCACCCCGGTGCCCGAGTTCACGGTACTGGCGTTCCCGGCGGATTCGACGCTCTGGCGCGCGCAGTCGCGGCAGATCGTGACGGCGCGGCCCGACCAGACCGGCAAGTATCGGATTCGCGGTCTGCCGCCGGGCGAGTACTACCTGGCGACGGTGGATCCGTCGCAGCAGGGGGAGTGGTTCGAGCCGGCCTATCTCGACGAGCATCGCACCGGCGCGACGAGACTCGTCCTGGGCGAGGGGGACGTGAAGACGAAGGACTTCAAGGTCAGCCTGAAATGAATTTTGAATTCGACATTTCCTAAAGCGTTTTCCACTTCGATGTCGTGAGGACCTTCAGGACCGCCATGTCCGGCGGCCTAAAGGCCTGCACGACACCAAAGTGAAAAACGCTGTTTGCGGCCCGAAGCGCCCTTAGCGCCCTACCGGTTCTCCGGCACGCTCTTCCAGAATGCGTGCGCTGTGTTCACAAACGCCGAACGCGTTACCGGGCGAATTCCGGCACGTTGAGGTTGTAGAATTCGGCTTCCAAGTATTCCAGCGCGAGCGCGAAGTTGAGGATCGCGACGTCATTCGCGGCGCTTGGCGTGGTGGAATAACTCACCGCCGGACCGCCGTTCAGGCTGGCGATAAAGGGCCCCGCCAACGCCACGACCGCGGCGCTGGTCAGCGGCGTGTCGAAGCTTTGCTCCTGTCCGTAGGCATTGGTGGCGATGGGCTCGTTGAGGAGCGTGTTCAACCAGCCCGCATGCCGCCCTTCGATCAACGCGATCGAGCCGGCGGCCGCGAGAATCGGACGGCTGAAGATTGCCGGCGCGGCGCCGAGGTAGGCGCCCACCCCGGTGTTTTCCAGCGCCTGCGACACCTGGTAGAACGCCTGAAAGTTGGGCTGCAACAGATTCTGAAACGTCGGCTTGGGACGCGCGTCGCCCCCGAGTGCCTGCACGAGGAACGCCACGTGATCGTTTTCATGCCGCTGGATGTCGCGAAACCTCTGCCGCGTGGCGCTGCCGATTCCCTCCGCGTGCGCAGTCAATGGCCATGCGCCCGCCTCTGCCGCCAACACGCCCGCCGAGGCCAGCATGCCGCTTCGAGACAGAAATAACCGCCGAGTGAGCGTTGCGATCGTGCTGGACATGTCAATCTCCTTGAAATTTCGTTTACGGTCGGCGCCTTCGCTAGCACTACGGCGGTGAGCCGGCGGCGGATGTTGGCGAGCGAACGCGCCCGCTGCGCGTCAGAGGCTTCGGATCGTCAGGCTCGGGATAACGGGAGGCGCTTGCGCGCAAGGGAGGAGGTGCTCATGCCCAGGGGAGCCGCACCGGAGAAGGTCAGACTTCGCCCCAGATGAACTGCAGCACGCTGATCGCGGCGACTGAGACCGCGTCGGCGCGAAGCGTGCGAGGACCAAGCGACATCAGGCGCACACCGTGAGCGGCGGCGGACGTCCACTCGTCCGGCGCCCACCCGCCTTCCGGACCCACGAACAGGACCGCATCGGACGGCGGCGACCCCTGCCGCAGGACGGAGAGCGCCTCCACGTGGGCGGCCGCTGACGGCTCGACGAGCATCAGCCGCAGCGCGGCGGCCCGCTCGCCGAGCGCGGTCTCGAGCGACAGCGGCATGCGGATCTCCGGCACCACCGCGCGCCGCGACTGCTTCACCGACGCCAGCGCGACGCGCCGCCACCGTTCCACCCGCGCACCCTTCATCAACGCGGCGACGGTCGTCTCACTGCGCCTGGTGACGATGGGCTGAACCGCCGACACGCCGAGCATGACCGCGTCGCGGATCACGTCGTCCATCGTGTCGCCTTTGAGGACCGCCTGGGCGAGCGTGAGGGCGACGCCAGACTCCTCCGCCGCGTCGACGCGCGACACGATCTGCAGCCGGACGTCGCGCCCCGCGGTGCTCGCCACGCGCGCGAGGAACTCGTGGCCGCGGCCGTCGAAGACGGCCACCGTGTCGCCCGCGGCCAGCCGCAGGACGCGCGTCAAATGCTCCGCCTCCTCGCGCGGCAGGACGACGGTCTCGTCTCCGGCATCGAGGGAGGGCGCGAAGAACCGGTGCACGGCACGGATTATAGGTGCGGGACCGCGCTCGTTTGCGGGCGGCCCTCCCCTATTTGTTCAGCTCCCACGTCAAGTGGGTCGTGCTGTCGACGGGAGTCAGAATCAGCCGGCCGCCGGCCGCGAATTCGTATCGCCTCACGAAGTCGACGGGCCCCGGAACGAGGCTGCCCTCCCGGTGATGAGTGACGGTTCGCGCGCGTTCATCCACCGTGTAGGTGCCGAAATACGCCGTGTAACCCGCGATGGCGTCCTTGGCTTGTTCGGGCGTGGGCGCGCCGGTCCACGTCGGTCTCGGGCGATCCGGCATGATTTGCGCCGCCATGTGGCCGCTGGCATCGTAGTAGATCAGACCCGAAGGATGTGCCCCGCGATTCGGATTCGGCGCGCCGTCGATCGACACAAGCCGCCACGAGCCGATGAAGCGTTTCTGGATGTCCGACGCCGCCGGCGACTGACGCTGGGAACCAGCGTCGATCTGCATGGTGATGCCGATGACGCATATACTCACGGCCAGGGCACGCTGTTTACGCATTGCGACCTCCTTCGTCTTCATGCGGCAGAAAACGTGAGAGCTTAACACGGCCCACGCGCCCGGATCGCCGCATGCGATCGCTGCGATCCTGACGCGCCGCGGCGACGCGCGGGCCCTCGGACCTCTCCAGCGAAACAGGATCCCGCGTGCGCGCTGTGCGTCATTGCCAGGCGATGTTACCTGGACGCAGTACACGGCCACGCACTGGTGTGAGAGCGGCCCGCCCACGAATTGAAGTGCGAGGTGTATACTCGCGCGCGGATGTTCTTCCGCGGTCAGATCATCGGGAAATACAAAATCCTGTCGACGATCGGCAGCGGCGGCTTCGGCACGGTCTACCTTGCCGAAGACACCTGGATCGACAAGAAGGTCGCGCTCAAGGTTCCGCACAAGCAGGGCGTTGATTTCGGCGAGCTGCTGCGCGAGCCCCGGCTCCTCGCGAGCCTCAATCACCCGAACATCGTCACGATCCTGACGGCGGAGAAGCAGGAGAATGTCTTCTTCATCGTGATGGAGTTCGTGCCGGGCGAGACACTCGAAACCATCATCGCCCGCGACGGGCCGCTCGACGTCGCGCGGGCGCTCGACTACACCTGCCAGATCAGCAACGCCGTGGATCACGCGCACAAGCAGGGGGTCCTCCACCGCGACCTCCGGCCGTCCAACGTGCTCGTGGCCGACAGCGGCATGCTCAAGGTCGCCGACTTCGGCACGTCGCGCTTTCTCGAGATCGCCGCGCACGGCACGACCGTCATCGGCAGCCCGCCCTACATGGCGCCGGAGCAGTTTCACGGCAAAGCCGTGTTCGCGTCGGACATCTACTCGCTCGGCGTGACGATGTACCAGATGATGACCGGCGTGCTGCCGTACGACTCGCCGTCGCCGGCGGACCTGGAACGGCTGATGAAGGGGGAGCTGCTGACGGCGCCGCGCCTGAAGAACCCGAAGATCCCCAAGTCGATCAACGACATCGTCCTCAAGGCGATGGCGTCCGAGATCCACGCGCGCTACCAGCGCGCCGGCGATCTGCTCGACGACGTGCTGGCGGCGCGGTCCACCAGCTCGCGGCGCACGCCGTCCCGAAGGCCCGACGAACCGGCGGAGCCGATCGTCGGCGACAGCGTCGCCCAAGACATCCACCTCCGCCTGAAGGCGCGCGAAGCCCCGCAGCCGCGCTTCTGCTGGCACTGCCGAAAGCCCCTGCATGCGCGTTCCGACCGCTGTCCGTTCTGCGGCGAAGGGCAATAAACGGCAGCCGGCTCCGCGCGACGATCAGCGGCCGACGGTCACGATGTCGAAGTCGATGCGCAGTTCGTCCTTGACCTTCACCGCGCCTCCCGCAATGCTGATCGGCCGGATCCCGAAATCACGCTGGCGGATGGCGATCGTCCCGCGATAATGCCCGTCGCGGGAGGTCACGAGCCCGCTGACGGGACGCGACACGCCATGAAGCGTCAATGCGCCAGCGATGCGCCACTGGTTGGGCCCCTCCGCGGTGATTCGCTGGGAGGCAAAATGGATCGTGGGATATTGCGGACTGTCCAGCACGTCAGGGCCGTGCATGCGCGTCGCCACCTCCGCGCGCTTGTCGGCGGACAGGCCCGGGTCCATCACGGCAAGCGCGGCCGACCGGACCGTGAGGTCCACGGCGAGCTCGCCCTCGTCGTTGATACTTCCCTTGTCGATCGGCGCGCGCACGACGTGGTTGTCGGCCAGTGCGGAAAACAGGCCTGACTTATAGACCCACACGTCCAGCGTGGAGTGAGCGGGATCGATGGACCGCTGCTCCGCCCGCACGGACGCGACGCACGCCAGACCGAGGAGAGCCGACTGCCACAACAGGGTTCGGATGAACGCCACGGTCGTTCTCGTTCAGAACCGAAGAACGATGCCGCCGGAGGTCACCACGTTGTGCACGCGCCCGCCGGGCGTCGCAATCGAGAAGTTTCTCGCACCGGTGTACAGATCGCGGACCTCGCCCCGGAACCCCAGCCATCGGAGCGCCCGGACATCCACGCCGCCGCCGAACTGGATGGCGTCCGTGTTGGTGTCGCGCTGGCCGGGGTTCGGGCTGCCATCCACCCGAAGCTTTGATTCCGAGTATCGCGCGTACCCGGCCCCGGCCGCGCCGAATATCGACACGACCTGGTCCGGGAATAGCGTCACGCGCACGCCGGGCGTGAGATACAGCGAGGCGTACTCTTTGGGAAGCGATCGACCAGCCGTGGCCACGTCAAAGGCGGGAGATGCCAGGAAAGGGACCTCCACGGCGACCCGCACGGAATCGTTGTGCCACACACCCCAAGCGAAGGTGGCCTGCAAGGCCCTGCCACGCTCGAACTGCAGCACCGTGCCTTCGTCGCTCGTTTTTGTCGATCCCAGAAGCAGTCCCAGGTCGGCGCGCGGCTGGGCCGACGCCGGGAACGCCCACAACGCGAATGCGAACGACAGC
>JAYVYV010000287.1:0-3533 GCA_043783985.1 Acidobacteriota bacterium
CGGCAGCTGCGCGACTACCTGAACGACAAGCTGCACAAGCAGCTCGACGAGCTCTACATCAACGGATCGATGGAGCACCGGCTGCCGCACAACCTGAACATCAGCTTCGCGTATGTCGAGGGCGAATCACTGCTGATGGGGATCAACGACGTCGCGGTCTCGTCGGGTTCCGCCTGCACGTCGGCAAGCCTCGAACCCTCCTACGTGCTCAAGGCGCTCGGCGCGGGCGACGACCTGGCGCACTCGTCGATCCGCTTCGGTCTCGGCCGCTGGTCGACGAAAGAAGAAGTGGATTACGTCGCCGACAAGCTGACGTCGGTCGTCACCAAGCTGCGCGACATGTCACCGTTGTACGAACTCGCCAAAGAAGGCGTCGACCTGTCCACGATGGTGTGGCAGACAGAAGGACACTGAGACCATGGCTTATTCAGATAAGGTCATCGACCATTACGAGAACCCGCGCAACGTCGGCTCCATGCCGAAAGACGACGTCAACGTCGGCACCGGCCTGGTCGGCGCGCCGGAGTGCGGCGACGTCATGAAGCTGCAGGTCAAGGTGAACCCGGCGACGGGCGTCATCGACGACGCGAAGTTCAAGACGTTCGGCTGCGGATCGGCCATCGCAAGCTCCAGCCTGGCGACCGAGTGGCTGAAGGGCAAGACGGTCGACGAGGCGCTCGCGATCAAGAACACCGACATCGTCGCCGAGCTGAGCCTGCCGCCGGTGAAGATTCACTGCTCGGTATTGGCCGAGGACGCCATCAAGGCGGCGATCAGCGACTACAAGAAGAAGCAGAGCGCGACAACGACTTCGGCTGCCAAAGAAGCGCAGCCGACGGTTTAGGAGAATCTGAGGATTTGAGGATTTGAGGATTGAGGAAGTTAAAGCTTCCCGTCCAGCTGCGCAGCTCGGCAGCCAAATCCTTAGATCCTAAATTCCTTAGACCCTAAGATTTCATGATTCAGATAAGTGAAGGCGCCGCGCGCAAGATCCGCACGTTGATGGCCAAGCAGGGCATCGACGAGGGCGGTCTGCGCGTGGGCGTGAAAGGCGGCGGATGTTCCGGGTTGAGCTATACGTTCGCCTGGGAGAAGCAGGCGCGCCTGGGCGACGAAGTGTTCGAGGGGCCGGACGGCGCGAAGATCTACGTCGACAAGAAGAGCCTGTTGTTCCTGAACGGCACGGTCCTCGACTACGACACGAACCTGATCTCGCAGGGGTTCGTGTTCAGCAACCCGAACGCGAAGTCGACCTGCGGCTGCGGCAGCTCGTTCGGCGCGTGACCGCCACGCTGCAAGCCTGCCCGGACTGCGGCGCGGGCGCGTTACTCGATTCGCACTTCTGCCCTCAGTGCACGAAAATCCTTCCGCTTCAGCGTCAGGCCGACTACTTCAGCTTTCTCGGCCTGCCGAGGAAACTGACGATCGACGCCGCGGATCTCGAGCAGCGCTTCAGGACGCTCAGCCGTCAATTCCACCCGGACTATTTTTACAACGCGACGACGGCCGAGCGGCGCGCGAGCCTGGAGCGGTCGTCGTACCTGAACGACGCGTACCGCACGCTCAAGCAGCCGACGGCGCGGATCGAGTACCTGTTGAAGCTGGAAGGCCTGGGCGCGGCGAACCCGGCCGAGGCCTCCAAACAGGTGCCGCCGGGGCTGCTCGAGGAAGTGTTCGCGCTGAATGAGGAGCTCGACGAGATCCGCGATCTGCGCGCCGGCGGCGCGCCGGCGGCGGACTGGCAGGCGCGGCTCGAACGCGCGCGGCGGCCGATCGAAGCGAAACGGATCCAGCACGAAGCGGGGCTGCAGGAACTGGCCGCCAAGTGGGACGCCGGCGGCGGGCCGGACGTCCTGACGGCTTTGCGGGACCAGTTCCTCGAGCGCAACTACATCCACAACCTGCTCGAGGGGATCGAGCGGGAGACGAAATCTTCGCTATGAGCAAGGTAGTCGGGATCGACCTCGGCACGACGAACTCGCTGGTCGCCTACGTCAAGGATGGAGCGCCGGTGGTGATTCGCGATCGCAACGGCGACGGCCTCGTGCCGTCGGTCGTCTCGGTTGGCGATGAAGGCACGATCTTTGTCGGCCGCGAAGCGCAGCGCCGTCTGCTCACCCACGCGCAGCGCACCGTCTATTCGGTGAAGCGGTTCATGGGCAAGGGGCGCGACGACGTCGAGGAAGAGTCGAGCCACTTTCCGTTCCGCATCGGCGGCGAGGGCGGCGTGCTCCGCATCGGCGTGGGAGAGAAAGAGTTCACGCCGCCGGAGATCTCGGCGTTCGTCCTGCGCGAGCTGAAGCACCGCGCCGAAGCGTTCTTCGCCGAGCAGGGCGAGCTCGACAACGAGGTCAACCGCGCGGTGATCACCGTGCCGGCCTACTTCAACGACGCCCAGCGCACCGCCACGCGCGACGCCGGCCGGATCGCCGGCCTCGAGGTGCTGCGGATCATCAACGAGCCGACCGCGGCGTCGCTGGCCTACGGCCTCGACAAGCGCCACGCCGGCGTGATCGCGGTTTACGACCTCGGCGGCGGCACGTTCGACATCTCGATCCTCCGCGTCGAGGACGGCGTCTTCCAGGTGCTGTCGACCAACGGCGACACCCACCTCGGCGGCGACGACATCGACAACCTGCTGATCAATCGGGTGATGGCCGCCGGATCCGGCGCGAGCCGGACCTCCGAAGAGGTCCAGGAAATTCGCAAGGCCTCCATTCAAGCCAAGATCGATCTGTCCGAGCGCGACGAGACGACGTTGGACGCGCAGCGGTTCACGCGCGCCGAGCTCGAGGCGCTGATCGCGCCGATTGTCGAGCGCACGCTCGAGCCGTGCCGTCAGGCGCTGGCCGACGCCGGTCTCGATACGTCGCAGATCGACGAAGTCGTCCTCGTCGGCGGATCGACGCGCATCCCGCTCGTGCGCCGCAAGGTCGAGCAATTGTTCGGCAAGACGCCGCACAGCGAGCTGAACCCCGACGAGGTCGTCGCGCTCGGCGCGGCGGTGCAGGCGGACATCCTGATCACCGGCAACCGCGACATGCTGCTGCTCGACGTCACGCCGCTCTCGCTCGGCATCGAGACGATGGGCGGCGTGACGTCGAAGATCATCATGCGCAATTCCACGATCCCCGCCACCGGCAGCGAGATGTTCACCACCGCGGTCGACAGCCAGACCGCCGTGGACATCCACGTGCTGCAGGGGGAGCGGGAGCTCGTGGCCGACAACCGCTCGCTGGCGCGCTTCAAGCTCCGCGGCATCCCGCCGATGCCGGCGGGGCTGCCGCGCGTCCAGGTGCGGTTCCAGATCGACGCGAACGGCATCCTCAGCGCGACCGCCGGTGAGCTGCGCACCGGGATCGAGCAGACGGTGGAAGTGAAGCCGTCCTACGGCCTCACCGACGAGCAGGTCGAGCAGATGCTGATGGACTCGTTCGAGCACGCGGAGGCCGACTTCGCCGCGCGCCTGCTGATCGAGGCGCGCAACGAGGCGGAGAACGTCATCCACGCGACCGAGAAATCGCTGCGCGCGC
>JAYVYV010000288.1:0-3531 GCA_043783985.1 Acidobacteriota bacterium
TTGCTCGCGGCGGCCGGCGTCAGCGGCCACACCTTCGCGATGTTCTCGCGCCGCACGTAGAGGAAGCCGGTGCCGACCGGCGCCAGCAGCCACTTGTGCAGCGAGCAGCCGTAGTAGTCGCACTCGAGGTCCGAGACCTTGAACGGGAAGTGCGCGAAGGCGTGCGCGCCGTCGACGATCGTCTGGATCCCGCGCGCCCGCGCCATCCGCGCGATTTCGCGCACCGGGAACAACTGCCCGGTCAGGTTGGTGATGTGGCAGATGTGGATGATCTTCGTCTTCGGCGTGATCGCGCGCGTGATGCGATCGGTCAGCTCGGAGAGGTTCGTCGTCGGCACCGGGAACGCGATCTTCGTCACCGCGATCTTGTCGCGGCGCACGCGCTGGTCCCAGGTGTCGAGCATCCGGCCGTAATCCTGGTCCGTCGTCACGACGTGATCGCCCGGCTGCAGGTCGATCCCGAGCTGGACGATCTGCAGCCCTTCGCTGGCGTTGCGCGTGATCGCCAGTTCCTCCATGTCGCAGCCGACTTCGAGCGCGAGCTTGCGGCGGACCTGCTCGACGTTCGGCTCGAGCGTGTTCCACATGAAATGAATCGGCGCCTGGTTCGAGGAGTCGAGATACCGCTTCAGCGCCTCGTGGACGACGCGCGGGCTGGGACAGGTGTAGCCGTTGTTCAGGTTGATGATCGTGCGGTCGAGCGTGAAGGCCTGCTGGATGTCGCGCCAGTAGCCCTCGTCGGCGGCGACCTCGGCGGCGGCGCGATCGGCCACGGCCGCCCCGGCCGACACGATCCGTCCGAGCCAGTCGCTGTTCAGCGCCACCGCTCCCAGCGCACCCACCGGCAACACTTGTCGCAAGAAATCGCGTCGAGCGTTCATAACAACCCCCTGGAGGCGCTCGGCTTTCAGCCCTCAGCCCTCAGCCCTCAGCTCTCAGCCCTGAGCCATCCGTCTGTCGTATTATCACCCCATGACAGTCAGCCGCCGAGATTTCTTGAAAAGCGCCGGCGTGACCAGTCTCGCGACCGCGGTCACCTCGGCCGGTGTCGCCGAGGCGCAGACCGGTCCGCGGGTCGTCGGTCCCGGCGACGTCCCGGTGACCCTGACGGTCAACGGGAAGCGGATCGAGCTGAAGATCGAGCCGCGCGTCACGCTGCTCGACGCGATCCGCAATCGCGCCGACCTCACCGGCAACAAGCGCGTCTGCGATCGCGGCACGTGCGGCGCCTGCACGATGATCGTGGACGGCCGGACCGTCTACGCGTGCTCGACGCTGGCGATCGAAACGCAGGGCAAGCAGATTCGGACCGTCGACGGCCTCGCGTCCGCCAACGGGACGATGCATCCGGTGCAGCAGGCGTTCTGCGACACCGACGGTTTGATGTGCGGCTTCTGCACGCCGGGCTTCGTCGTCGCCACGGTGGCGCTCCTCGAAAAACATCCGAACGCGACACGCGACCAGATCAGCCGCGGGCTCGACGGCAACATCTGCCGCTGCGGCACGTTCGTCCGCATCATGGAAGCCGCGATGAAAGCAAAGCAGGTGACCGCCCGTGGCTAACAAATATTCGTGGCCCGAGAAGCCGGCGCTGCTCGGCACGTCGGTGAAGCGGCTCGACGGCCCGGACAAGGTCACCGGCCGCGCGCGCTACACGTACGACGTCAACCGGCCGGGGATGATCTACGGCAAGATGGTCCGCTCGCCGCACGCGCACGCGCGCGTCGTGTCGGTCGATCTCTCCGCGGCGGAAAAAGCGCCGGGCGTGAAAGCGGTGCTGGCCTACGTGCAGCCGGGCGCGCAGGTGATGTACCAGGGCGATCCGGTGGCCGCGGTCGCCGCCGACACCGAGGAGCGCGCGCTCGACGCGGCGCGGCTGGTCCGCGTCCGCTACGAGACGCTGCCGCATTTCGCGAACGTCGAGCAGGCGATGGCCGCCGACGCGCCGGCCGTGTTCCCCAACGGCAACACGCGCCAGGGCGCGACGGAAGAAACGGGGGACATCGCCGCCGGCTTCGCGAAGGCCGCGCACGTCGTCGAGGCGACGTACTCGACGCATGTGATCGGCCACGTCTGCCTCGAGACGCACGGCACGGTGTGCGAGTGGGACGGCGACAAGCTGACGGCGTGGATCTCGACGCAGGCGGTGATCCAGAGCGCGCAGGGATTCGCGCAGGGGCTCGGCATTCCTCAGGCCAACGTCCACACCATCATGCAGTACATGGGCGGCGGCTTCGGCAGCAAGTTCGCGCCGGATGCGCAGGGGATCATCTGCGCGAAGCTCGCGAAGATCGCCAGGGCGCCGGTGAAGCTGATGCTCGATCGCAAGGAGGAGCACCTCGACACCGGCAACCGGCCATCGGCGACGGCGCACATCCGCGCGGGCGTCACGGCCGACGGGATGTTGACCGCGTTCGACGGCCAGAGCTGGGGCACCGGCGGAGCGGGCGCGCCGAGCGGCTTTCCGCTGCCGTACATCTACAACTTCCCGAACCGCAAGCGGACGCACAAGGACGTCTACATCAACGCCGGGCAACAGCGCGCGATGCGCGCGCCGGGCCATCCGCAAGGCTGTTTCCTGACCGAGATCCTGATGGACGAGCTCGCGGATCGCGTGAAGATGGATCCGGTGGCGTTCCGCGTGAAGAACCTGCCGCCCGCCGCGCCCAACGCGATGTGGGCGGAGTACTTCGCGCGGGGCGCGAAGGCGTTCGGTTGGGACAAGCGCCACGCGACCGGCGATCCGTCGCCCGGGCCGCTCAAGACGGGCATGGGCGTGTCGGCGCACCGGTGGGGCGGCGCGGGGCGCGGATCGCGCGCGCACATGGACATCACGTCCGACGGCGGCGTCGTGATCCGGTGCGGCACGCAGGACATCGGCACCGGCACGCGGACGATCGTGGCGATGGTCGCGGCGGAAACGCTCGGCCTCCCGGTCAGCAGTGTGAAGCCGGAGATCGGCGACTCGACCTTGCCGTTCAGCGGCGGATCGGGCGGCAGCACGACGGCCGCGTCGGCGATGCCGGCGATCCGCGTGACGTCGGTGAATGCGCGCGACGCGCTGTTCGCCAAGGTCGCGCCGTCGCTCGGCGTCGCGGCCGAGACGCTGGTGGCCGAGGGCGGCCGCATCTTCGTCCACGGCACGCCATCGAAGGGGCTGTCGTGGAAGGACGCGTGCAAGCTGATTGGGACCGAGCCGATCTCGGTCGACGGCCAGTGGGAGGACGGCCTCTCCGGCTCCGGCACCAGCGGCGTGCAGTTCGCCGAAGCCAGCGTCGACGTCGAGACCGGCATCGTCAAGGTGACGCGCATCCTCGCGCTCCAGGACTGCGGCCTGATCGTCGACAAGTTGACGGCTGAGAGCCAGGCCTACGGCGGCGTGATCGCCGCGATCAACTTCGCGCTGTTCGAGGACCGCATCCTCGATCGCGTGACCGGCCAGATGGTGAACCCGAACATGGAGATGTACCTGCTGGCCGGCATGTCCGACGTGCCGAAGATCGACATCATGCTGAACAACATGCCGGAGCG
>JAYVYV010000289.1:0-9307 GCA_043783985.1 Acidobacteriota bacterium
GAATCTGCATCATCGCCGGCCAGATGTAGTCGAAGAACTGAATCTCGACCACCGGCTTCAGCTTCCGCGCCGCCATCCCGACCGCGCGCCCGACGATGCTGGCTTCGGCGAGGGGGGAGTTGAAGACGCGGTCGTCCCCGTAGAGCCGCTGCAGGCCGTGCGTCAGCTTGAAGACGCCGCCTTTGCCGGAAACGATCGGCAGCGCGTCCTTCTTGCTCACGTCCGCGACGTCCTCGCCGAAGATCACGATGCGCGCGTCGCGCGCCATCTCGTCCTTCAACGTGCGGTTGATCGCCGACACCATCGTGTCCGGCTTGCCCTCCGGGTGGGCGGGCGTGTCGAACGCCGACGAGGTGGGGTCGACGTCGGGCGAGTACAGCCACAACTCGGCGGTGTTCTTCGCCGGCTTCGGGGCCGCGAGCGCCTGGAGCGCCGCCTCGTTCACCTCGCGCTCGACGGCCAGGGCGAGCGCCGCCAGTTCCTCGTCGGTCGCCAGCCCGTTCTTCGTCAGGAACTCGGTGAACCGCAGGATCGGATCGCGTTTCGCCTCGGCGTCCCGTTCGGCCGGCGGCTTGTACAGCTTCTCGTCGTCGGACAGCGAATGCGAGTACGGACGGATGCAGCGCGCGTGGACGAACGCGGGGCCTTTGCGCGCGCGGACGTACGCGGTCGCCTCGCGCATGGCGCGGAGGCTGGCGAAGAAATCGGTGCCGTCGATCGAATCGACGTGGAGGCCGGGGAACGATCGCACGAGCCGCGAGATGTCGCCGCCCGCGGTCTGCACTTCGACCGGTACCGAGATCGCGTAGCCGTTGTCTTCCACCAGGAAGAGGACCGGCAGCTGCTTGATGCACGTCGCGTTGAGCGCCTCCCAGAACTCCCCTTCGCTCGTCGCCCCGTCGCCGAGCGAGACGTACGTGATCTCGTCGTGCTTGAAATGCGATTCGCGATCCGGAATCTGCGCGACGCGGCTGTAGATGACGCTGGCTTCGGCCGAGCCGACGGCCTGGAGCACCTGCGTGCCGGTGGGGCTCGAGCCGGACACGATGTTGTGTTTCGTGTGTCCCCAGTGCGACGGCATCTGGCGTCCGCCGGACGCGGGGTCGTCTTTCGCCCCGACCGAGGCGAGCAGCATCTCCAGCGGCGTGACGCCGAGCTGCAGGCACAATGCACGGTCGCGGTAGTACGGATAGAACCAGTCGTAGCCCGATCGGAGCGTCAGACCCGCGGCGGCGAGCACCGCTTCGTGGCCGGCGCCGCTGATCTGGAAAAAGATCTGACTCTGGTTCTTCAGCTGGATTTCCTTGTCGTCGAGCTTGCGCGACAGGAGCATGCAGCGGTGAACGGCGAGGAGCTCATCGCGCGTGAGGCCTTCGACCAGCTGCGCGTCGCGCTCGTTCAGAACGGCTTTCATCCGGCCGGAATTATAGCATCGGCCCCCGTTGGTATATGCTCGACTTTCATGAGCAGCCAGACGGTCCGTCTCCACCGATGGGACGAGATCGCCCTCGAAAAAGTGACCGAGATGCTGTCGCGCAAGCTGGTGACGGGCGAGCGCGAGATGCTCGCGCAGATCTATCTCAAGCGCGGCTGCCTGGTGCCGAACCACTCGCACGAGAGCGAGCAGATCACCTACGTCCTCCAGGGCGCGCTGAAATTCCTGATCGGCGGCGAGGAGATCACCGTGCGCGAAGGCGAGGTGCTGCACATTCCGTCGTGGGTGGAGCATCAGGCGGTCGCGCTCGAGGACACGTTCGAGCTCGATATCTTCAGCCCGATCCGCCAGGACTGGCTCGATCACACGGACGATTACTTCCATCGGAAATAGGCGGGCACCATGCTGCTCGGCGCACTGTTCGCGCTCGTCGTCGCCGTGGTCGTGTGGCTCGTGGCGAGCTATAACCGGATCGTCTCCTTGCGCAACCAGGCACTCAACGGCTGGCGCCAGATCGACGTGCAGCTCAAACGGCGCCACGACCTGATCCCCAACCTCGTGAACGCCGTACGCGGCTCGATGGACTTCGAGCGCGACACGCTGACGGCGGTGATGGAGGCACGATCGAAGGCGCTGACCGCCACCGGCCCCGCCGATGCGGCGCAGAAGGAAGGGCAGCTGTCGCAGGCGCTGGGCCGCCTGCTCGCGGTCGCCGAGAACTACCCGACGCTCAAGTCGAACGAGAACGTCAAGATGCTGCAGGAAGAGCTGTCGGGGACCGAGAACAAGGTCGGCTTCGCGCGGCAGTTCTACAACGACATCGCGACGAACTTCAACACGGCGCAGCAGGTCTTCCCGGCCAACCTGTTCGCGGCGACCTTCGGCTTCAAGCCCGCGGAGCTCTTCGAGATCACGACGCCGGCCGATCGGGACGTGCCGGTCGTCGATCTCTCGCGGCGCTGATCCGACCCAAAGGACACATGGACACACAGGTTCAACCCCAAAGGGTTTTTCCTTTTTGACCTTGGTGTCGATGGTGTCCTTGGTGTTGATTCAGAGATGAACCTCTACGAGCAACAGCGCTCCAACCGCCGCAAGACCTGGCTGGTGATGCTGGCGTTCGTCGCCTTCTTTCTCGTGCTCGGCTTCGGGTTCGACGCCTTCTATATCGGCGCCGGCGGCGGCGTGGTGCCCGTCGGATCGGTGATCGCGCTGGGCGCCGGTTCCGTCTCCGCGGCGATCGGCTATTTTTCCGGCGATCGCGCGGTGCTCGCGGCCACCGCGGCGCAACCCGTCGAATCACTCGACGCGTCGGCAACCGACGCCGACAGGCTGAAGCTGCGCCAGCTGGAAAACGTCGTGGACGAGATGGCGATCGCGTCAGGGCTGCCGCGCCCGAAGGTCTATGTCGTGCCCGACGCCGACCCGAACGCCTTCGCGACCGGACGCGATCCGGCGCACGCGTCGCTGGCGGTGACGCGCGGCCTGCTCGACACGCTGGACCGCGAGGAGCTCCAGGGGGTGGTCGCCCACGAGATGAGCCACATCCGCAACCTCGACGTGCGCGTGATGACGATTGTCGCGTCGCTGGTCGGCGCGGTCGCGCTGCTCGCCGACTGGGCGCGGCGCGGGATGATGTGGGGAGGCGGGCCGAGGCGCCGCAACGATCGCGACGACCGGGGAAGCGGCGCCTTGGGTATCATGTTTTTTGCCGTCTGGCTGATCGCGGTCCTGCTCGCGCCGCTGCTGGCGCAACTGCTGGCGATGATGGTGTCGCGCCGCCGGGAGTACCTGGCGGACGCGTCCGGCGCGGAGCTGACGCGCAATCCTCTCGGCCTGGCAAGGGCGCTGGAGAAGATCGAGGCGGCCGCGGGGCCGACCGCCGCCGTCAATCGCGGCACGGCGCACCTGTGCATTGCCGACCCGCTGGGACGGCGGATGAACCTGAAGCAAGGCGCCTGGGCGAACCTGTTCGCGTCGCATCCGCCGATGGCCGCGCGGATCGCGGCGCTCCGCGAGATGGCGTTTCAAGGGAGGTCGTGATGCCGGGTGTCCGTGGAGCAATCGTGGCGCTGTGTGGGGCGACCATCGGGACGGTGTGGCTGACGGCGCAGGGGAGTCCGCCCTCGCCCATCCGCGGATTTTCCGCCGCCAGCGGCGCGGCCGAAGCGGCGCGAGAGCGCGAGCTCAAAGCCATGCCGACAGCGAAGGCCGCCGAGGCCGACTTCGACGTCATGACCGCCGAGCCGCATCACACCGGCTCGCCTTACGAGATCAAGCTCGCGGACTACGTCAGCGACCAGTTCAAGAAGATGGGCATCGAGTCGGCGAAGTACGAGTACAGCGTGCTCCTGCCCTGGCCCAAACAACGCCGCATCGACATCGTCGCGCCCGACCAGATCAGGCTCGAGGTCGAGGAAGAAAAGATTCGCGGCGATCAATGGGCCGACAAGCCGGGGATCCTTCCGGCGTACAACGCCTACTCGCCGTCGGGCGACGTGACGGGCGAGATCGTCTACGTGAACTTCGGCATCCCGGCCGACTACGAGACGCTCGACAGGCTGGGCATCAGCGTGAAGGGCCGGATCGTCCTCGCGCGCTACGGCGGCAGCTGGCGCGGCATCAAGCCGAAGGTCGCCGCCGAGCACGGCGCGATCGCCTGCATCATCTACTCGGACCCGCACGAGGACGGCTACTTCCAGGGGGAGGTCTACCCGGACGGTCCGTTCCGCGGCTGGGGCATGATTCAGCGCGGCAGCGTGATGGACATGCCGCGCTATCCGGGGGATCCCTCCACGCCCGATCGTCCGTCGAAACCGGGCGTCGAGCGGATCCCGATGGACAAGATCGAGACGTTCGCGCCGATCCCGGTGCAGCCCATGTCGTACCGCGACGGCGTCGAGCTGCTCAAGCGGCTCAAGGGGCCGGTCGCGCCCGAAACGTGGCGCGGCGCGCTGCCGATCACGTATCGCATCGGCCCCGGTCCCGCGAAGGTTCACATGAACCTGCAGATGGACTACGGCCAGCGCCGCGTGATCAACGTCGTCGGCAGGATCGCCGGCGCGGTCGCGCCCGACGAATGGATCATCGTCGGATCGCACCGCGACGCGTGGACGTTCGGCGCGTCGGACTCGGTGAGCGGCCACGTCTCGATGATGGCGGTCGCGCGCGCGATGAGCGAGATGATGAAGATGGGATGGAGGCCGCGGCGCAGCGTGCTCTTCATCAGCTGGGACGGCGAAGAGCAGGGGCTCCTCGGATCCACCGAGTGGGTCGAAGATCTCACGACCGAGCTGAAGGCGAAGGCCGCGGTCTACGTCAACCGCGACGCCGGCGCAGGCGGGCTGAATTTCAGCGGCAGCGCGGTGCACTCCCTCACGCCTTTCCTCCACGAGCTCGCGCAGTCCATTCAACCGGACGGCGCGATCAGGACGCTCTACGACGGCTGGCTCGAGCGGGCGCGCGAGCAGGCGCCGGCGCGCGCCGGTCAGCCGTTGCTGAAGGTGCCGGTTGTCGGAGCGCTGGGCTCGGGATCGGACTACACCGCGTTTCTCGATCACATCGGCGTCGCGTCGATGGACATGGGCCTGAACGGCCGCGGCGGCGACGGCAGCTACCATTCGACGTACGACAACCCGACCTGGTTCAAGAAGTACATCGATCCGCAGTTCACGTTCAGCGTGCTCGCCGCGCAGGTGACCGGCGTCGCGCTGCTGCGCCTTGCCGACGCCGAGGTGCTGCCGTTCGATTACGAGACGTACGGACGGCAGATCCTCGAGTACATCGGCGAGATCGAGCAGCAGGCGGTGAACGCGTCTCCTGCCGGCGCCAAGAACGTCGACTTCGCCGGTCTGCGATCGGCGGCGGAGGCGTTCGCACAGGCGGGCGCCGACGTGCGCGCACGCAGCGGGTCCATGCTGGAGGGAGCACCCTCGCTCGGAGGGGGACAGGGGTCCGGCCCCGGCGACCGGTTCGCCGAGATCAACCACCGGCTCATCATGGCCGAGCGGGATCTGATCGAGCCCGCCGGCCTCCCCGATCGCCCCTGGTACCGCCACGTCGTCTACGCGCCCGGCCTGTATACCGGGTACGGCGTGAAGACGATTCCCGGCGTGCGCGAGGCCGTGGACGCGGGGAACTTCACACGCGCGGCGGCGCAGGCGGCGATCGTCATCCGCGCGCTGCAACGCGCGACGAGGACGCTTCAGGGATCGTAACGGGCGGACACAGGTGTCCGCCCCCACGGAGTGCCGACCCACGTATCGGCCTGAGAGGACACATGGCTATCGATCGACAAGGCAGCGGCCTCGCGCTCCTGCGAATCTGCATCGGGATCTTTTTCATCTTCGAGGGGATCGGCAAGATTCGCTGGTTCACCGACCCGTCGGTGCTTGCGGCGCAGCTCTCCGGCTGGGCGCAGTCGGTGCCGGCCGGATCGTGGAGTCACCTGTATCTCGAGCGCGTCGCCATGCCGTACTCGTCGACGTTCGCGCGTCTCGTGCCGCTTGGCGAGATCACATCGGGCGTGGGGATGGTGGCCGGCTTCTGGACGCCCGTGTTCGCGTTCGTGGCGTTCCTGATGGCGCTGAACTTCCAGTTCGCCAGCGGGGCGCTGTTCAAGTACAGCATTCTGACGAGCGGATACGGTCTTCCGGTGCTGGGGTCTACCCTGGCGCTGGCGCTGGGCGGGGTGCGGCTGCCGTGGAGCATTCGCTCTTCAAAACCGCCGCGTGCCATAAAAGCAAAAAGCAGTTGACGAGCGCGAGGAGCACCGTGAGGTCGACGATCGTCCATGCGCGCGGCAGCGCGTAGCCGATGGAGTCGCCGAATCCGTAAAAGAGGTTCAGGTTCAGCGCCACCACCGCGCTGACCACCGCGCAGATCGGCCGGAACGCCGGGCGTCCGGCCGACGCCAGCACGAGCAGCGGCACCGCCGCGAACAGATGGTTCTCGTGCACCTGGGCAGAGAGAGTGGCGTATGCGTGCACGGAAAAAGCCGCGAGGCCCGCCACGAGCCACACGTCCATTGCGGATTGCGGATTGCGGATTGCGGATTGGATTGTGGATGGATTTACGGATTGGATTGTGGATGGGTTTACGGATTGGATTGTGGATTTGTACGCGGTCCAAAGCGCCCAGCCCATTGCGGCGGCCGTTAAGGCGATGCCGATGCCGCGGGGATTGGGATAGCCGATGTCGATCACGCGCTGGATGCCGAGAATCTTCGCCGGCGCTGTCAGCGCCGCCCGGACGCCCATGTCGTGCATCGAGTACCACGCGCGCAGCAGGTAGCCAATCACCCACCAGAGATTGGCCGCGTTGGCCGACAGCATGTCGTGATGCGCGAGCCGGCCGAGCGCCTGCACCATGTTCGGCCATCCGCCGGCGACGACGACGGGCGCGATGATCGCGGCGCCGGTTGCGAGGCCCGCGGCGGCGGCCGACCGCAGACTCGCGATCCGTTTGTCCCGCGCTCCGGTCGTCCAGACCGCGAGCGCGACGGCCGGCGCGATGAAGATCCCCTGCGCTTTGGTCAGCACCGCCGCGGCGATGAGCGCGCCGGCGAGCGCCGGCCAGCCGCGTGCGGCGGCCGCGAGCGCGGCGACGGCGGGCAACAGGTACTGCGCGTCGAGATAGCCGAGGATGCTCCCGTCGAAGAGCGCCGCGGGGTTCAGCCAGTACGCCGCCGCCGCGAGCCGCGCCGCCGCGAGGCCAATCGACGCGCGGACTACGGCGAAGAGCAGCAGCGCGAGCCCGATTTCAGAGACGACGCCGGGCAGCTTCACGAACGCGTTCAGCGGCGTCGCATTGGGGAATTGCCGGTGGGACCAGGCCCTGTAGGCGCGCCCGGCGAGTCCGAGCTCATAGAGCGCGAGCGGCGGGTAGTCGACCGTGGCGGTCGCTCCGGCGTAGGCCAGCTCGCGCCGTTCGGGTGGCGTGCCGCCGACGCCGTACATCCCGCCGACGCCGTGGCGGGCGGCGTTGTAACTCCAGACTTTCCAGACCGTCAGATCGCCCGTGCCGGGGCCCGGCAGGGCTGCTGCGCGGAGCAGGACGCCCGTGAGCACCACCGCGGCGAATTGAAGGCGTGACACCGAGCTAATGGACGCGGCGGTCGAAGTCGTTCGCACGCCCGCCGGAGTAGACGTCGAATTTCTTCCGGGTGCGGTTGATCTTCCATTTGAGGTAGCGATATTTCACCTCGGAGAACGGATGCAGGCGCGCGCCCTTCAGGAAGAGATAGCCGACCAGGATCCCGCCCACGTGCGTCGCGTTGGCGGTGCCGCCCGCGTCGGACAGCGACGAGAACAGCGCGATCCCGCCAAGAATCGCGACACACCATTTTGCCGGCACCCAGAAGACGATCAGCAGAATCGGGCGCTCGGGAAAATACAGCGCGTAGGCCAGGAGCAGACCGTAGATCGCGCCGGACGCGCCGACAATCACCGAGTGCTGCACCTGCTGCGCGAATGCGAACGGCAGCAGCGAAAACAGCACCGTGAGCGCCCCGGCGCCGATTCCGGTGACGAAATAAAACTTCAGGAAGTACCGCGTGCCCCAGATCCGTTCCAGCTCCGCGCCGAACATCCACAGCGCCAGCATGTTGAAGAGGATGTGGAAGATTCCCGCGTGCAGGAACATGTAGGTGGCGAGCTGCCACACCCAGAACTGTTGCAGGACGCGCGTCGGGAAGAGGCCGAGATAGTCGCGCAGCGCGGGCAGCAACGCCGTCACGAGGAACAGGCCGACGTTTGCCGCGATCAGCGCCTTGAGCGCGGTCGAGACCGGGCCGGGACCGAAGGAGGACAGGGACGAGCCGTACGGCGAGGAAGGGCGTCGCATTGTTCAGGACCCCGAGAATCGTATCACTTGCCGAGCCACTTCCGTATCCGCAGCCGCACCATTCCGGCGGGGCCGCCGTGTTCAAATCGGACATGAAAAAAGGCCCTGGTCGCGAGCGGCAAGGGACTGAAGCAGGATCGGCTGAGGGAACGTTACGGAGGGGTCAGCTTCCGGCGGACGAGCTCGCTGACGATCTTGCCGTCCACGGTCTGGCCTGCCAGCCTCGCCATCGCCGCCTTCATCACGCGCCCTATGTCTTTCGGCGACAACGCGCCTGTTTCCTGGATCGCGTCGGCGACGGCCTGCTCGATGGCGGCGGGTTCGGCGGCTGCCGGCAGGTACGCCTCGAGCACCCGAATCTCGGACTGTTCTCGATCCGCGAGCTCCGGGCGGCCGCCGTTGGTGAACTGCTCGATGGAATCCTTGCGTTGCTTGACCAGCGACGCGACGACCTGCAGCGATTCGCCGTGATCGAGGGCGTGCCCGCGCTCGATTTCTCGGTTCGTCAGCGCTGCCTTCAGCATGCGCAGCGTGCTCAGCCGGATCACCTCGTGTTTGCGCATCGCGTCGGCGATGGGCGCGCTCAGATCGTCAACCAGAGCCAACGGCTAGGGACCGCCGGGTCCGCCGGGGCGCCGAACCGGCTGGCCTGGCTGGTTCGGCTGACCGGGCTGGCCCGGCGGCGCAGGCGCCACCATGCCGGGGACGGAGACCCCCCCAAACGGTGCAGCCGGCGTGGGTGATGACCTCGGCGCGGGCGCCTGACCCTGAGCCGCGCCGGGCTGTTGCAGTATCGGCGACGTCTGGGGGACTACGGTCGGCGGCTGGGGAAACGAATTGAACACAGGACCGCGAGGCGGCACTTGCGCCGCCGTCCCGGGCGCCGACTGATCCTGTTCGTTGTTGTCGTCGTCGGCGGCAGCCGGCAGGGCGGTGAACTGCGGGCCCTGCTGGAACACCGGCGGCGGCGCCGACCCCGACGCCGTCGCCGGCTTGGCGGATGCGAGCGTGGGCATGATGATGATGCGA
>JAYVYV010000290.1:0-3525 GCA_043783985.1 Acidobacteriota bacterium
CGCCCGCGTGCCGTGCGATCGAGTCGCGAATCATGGCGCGCAGCTCCTGATCAGTCATCGATCGTGACCGTGTCGATGATCCCGATGATGGCGGCGTCCACCGGCGCGCCCTTCCTGCCGAGCGCCTCGCCAGCCGCGCGTCCTTCGAGGACCACGAGCACTTTTTCGTCGACGCCCGCGCCGACGCCGTCCACCGCGAGCAGCGCGTGGCCGCGCGGCGTGTCGTCCAGGTTCAGCGGCTGCACGAGCATCAGCTTGGCGCCTTCGAACGTGGCGTGCTTCTGCGTCGAGACCACCGTGCCGATGACCCTGGCAATTTGCATCTATTCGCTTACCCCATTCACGATCTCTCCACATCCCAGTGGTCGATGATGCCGACGATCCCGGCGTCCACCGGAGGCTCGGCCGGGTAGAACGGAAAACTCGCTTCCCTTCCGCGAACGAAGAACACTTCTTCGCCGACGCCGGCGCCGACCGAATCGACGGCGACGAGCGGACGCCCCGCCGGCTCACGCTGGGGTGTGAGCGGCTGGACCAGCAGCAGTTTGATCCCCACCAGGTTCGGGTCCTTCACGCTCGTGACGACGTCGCCGATCACTCTCGCTAACTGCATTGGATAATCGGGTAATTGGGTAATCGGGTAATTGGATTGGACGATCGATCAATCAGGCAATCAATTACCCAATTACCAGATTCCCCAATTACCCCATCCCCGCTATTCATTGATGTCCACGGTGTCGACGATGCCGACGACGGCCGCGTCGACCGGGCAGTCCTTGAGACCGGCCGCCATCCGTGCCGAGCTGCCGCTGACGATGAGCACGATCTCGCCGACGCCGGCGTCGACCGTGTCGATCGCCACGAAATGGTTGCCCTCCGCCTTACCTTGGGGATCGATGGGGCGGACAACGAGCAGCTTGCTGCTGACCAGGCGCGGATCCTTGCGCGTGGCGACTACCGTCCCGACGATTTTGGCTAGGAGCATGAGCTGAACGCCGAACCCGACCGGTTCCGGGTCCTATGCCTTGGCCGTCGACGCCTTGCCGATGGGGAGCGTGTCTTCGAGGCTGGCGTGCGGCCTCGGAATGACGTGCACGGACACGAGCTCGCCCACGCGCCGCGCCGCAGCCGCGCCCGCGTCGGTGGCCGCCTTGACGGCCGCGACGTCGCCGCGCACCATCGCCGTCACGTAGCCAGCCCCGATCTTTTCCCATCCGACGAGCGTGACCTTCGCCGCCTTCACCATCGCGTCGGCGGCCTCAATCATCGCGACCAGGCCCTTGGTTTCGATCATGCCTAAGGCTTCACCCATTACTGTCTCCTCAAGGAATGCTGATGGCTGAATGCTGATTGCCAGTTGCATTTCGCGCTGTGCATTCTCTACCGCAAGCTTCTGATGGCTTCTTCGATGAGCGCCGAAAGCTCCCGGTATGTTAGCCGAATTTCTCCCTCGCCATTGGCTTCCGCGGCCTGCCGCACGAGCTCCGGCACGAGGCGGCGGCCACCTCCGGCGGGCGCCTGGACGATCTGGCACGATTCGTCCTCGGCGGTCTCCGCGCAGATCGGCGCGGGCGCTTTGATGCCGTACGCCCCACGCAGGCCCTGCAGCCGCGTCACCTCTTCGCGCGACAGCAGGTTTTCCCGTCCGAGCATCCGGGCAACGAGGCTGATCTTCGCGAAATGCTCGATCGTCTCCATCTTGTAGTACGCGCTGAAGAGATCGCCGCCCACGGTCAGCGCGCCGTGGTTCGCGAGCAGCATACCGTCGTGCGCCTTGATGTACTTCCGGACCGCCTCGGGCAGCTCCGTGGTGGACGGCGTGGCGTACTCCGCGATCGGAATGCTGCCGAGCGTGGTGAGCACTTCGGCGAGCACGGCGCGGTCGAGCGGAATGCCGGCGACCGCGAAGCCCGTCGCGGTCGGCGGGTGTGCGTGCACGACCGCCTGCACATCCGGCCGCTGCCGGTACACCTCGAGGTGCATCAGCGTCTCGGACGAAGGGTCGCGATCGCCCTGCAGCTTGCGCCCCTCGAGATCGGTGACGCACATCATGTCGGGCGTCATGAAGCCCTTGCAGACGCTCTTCGGGGTCATGAGCAGGCGGCCGGCGTCGAGCCGCACGCTGATATTGCCGTCGTTGGACGCGGTGTAGCCGCGCGCGTACATGCGCCGGCCCACTTCGACGATGTCGGCGCGGAGCGACGATTCAGCGCTCATGCGGATCGGGACCGATACGTGTTGCGGCAGGCGTCCGAACAGAAGAACACGCGGCTGCGACCGTCGACGAGAGTCAGCGCGTGATCGGGGTGCACGAACGTGCCGCAGACCGGGTCACGCGCCATCTGCACGCCGCGCGTCGGCACCTGCGCCTTGCCGCGCGGCTGACGGCCCCGGACCCCGTCGACGATGCCGTCAACCAGACGCCAGAAGGCGCGCGCCACGAAGATGCCGAACACGATGAACAGGGCGAGGCGCAGCAGCATCACACACCGGGCTTCCGCGCGGCACCGGCATGCGCGGACTGCAGGCTGTCGAGCGCTCGCTTGGCGGCTTGCCCTTCGGGGCTGTCCGGCGCAAGCGCGATGACGCGTTTCCACGCGTCCCCCGCGCCGTCGAGATCCTGTTTGCCGAACGCCTTCACGATGCCGACATTCAACAGCGTTTTGGCGTGCGTCGGATCCAGCTTCAGCGATCGATCGAATTGCGCGAGCGCCTTGTCCGGCTGGTTCGAGTAGTAATAGGACACCCCGAGGTCGGTGCTGAGGTTGACGTCCTTCGGCGATAGCCTCAATGCCTCCCCGTACCATTTGATCGCCTCGTCGTACCGCTCGGCGTCGAAGTAGAGGTTGCCGAGCTGCACGCGGGGCGTCGCACTCGACGCGTCCCGGTCGGCGACCGTCTTGAGCGCCTGAACCCGCGTCTCGTCGAGCACGGCGGCGCGCTGCGTTCCGGCGGCGCCTGATGCGGCGGCCTGCTGCGCGACCGGCGGGGCGGCGGCCGGCGGCCGCGCAACGGCCTGCTGCGAACCGATGATCCAGCCGGCGGTGAGCCCGAACAGGATCCCGGCGATTCCGAAAGCGATGGCGTCTGATTTCATGGTGTCACAAACGCTCCACCACGGAAGACAGCGCGGACACGGGGAAGACACCGGCCGCGTCGGTCCTCCTCGTCCCCTGTGTCCGCTGTGGTGGAGAGCTGTTTCCGATCATATCGCACCGGCTCGGTGCGCCGCGAGGACCTGGAGGTACTCACGAACGACGGTGGAGAGGCCCACGAATAGCGCCCGCGACATGATCGCGTGGCCGATCGAGACCTCGTCGAGGAACGGCAGCTCACGGAAGATCGTCAGGTTGCCGAGATCGAGATCGTGCCCGGCGTTGACGCCAAGCCCGAGCGAGTGCGCGATCCGGGCGGCGTCCGCATACACCGCAAACGAGCGGCGTCCGGCATCGTCGCCTTCCTCGCACGCCCGAGCGAAGGGCTCGGTATAGAGCTCGACGCGATCGGCGCCGGTCGACGAGGCCC
>JAYVYV010000291.1:0-3516 GCA_043783985.1 Acidobacteriota bacterium
CCAGTTTTTGACCTGCTGGAACAAGGTGTCGAACTCGGCCGCGTTTCGCGGCGCCCGGCCGGCCGGTTGCGCGCCGACGGCCACGACGGACGCGAGCAGTAATCCACTCAAAACTCTCGATGTCATGTCGGACTCCTCGAAGTGGAGCTATAGTATGCGGCGAAAGGGGAGACCTCATGAAAAAGGCCATCCTGGGTCTGTTCGCGGTTCCGTTCATCCTCGCGCCGGCGGTCGTGCTCACGCAGGGCATGGCGTCCAAGGGCGCCACCTACATCACGGACGAAGAAGTGAAGGCGGTCAACGCGCTGCCGGGCGTCGACCGCACAATCAGGGTCGTCGACATCGGGCCGGAGAATTTCGCGGTCGGCATCATTCATCGAGGAGCGACGGGTGCGGCGGCGCGCGGCGCGGGCGCCGCGGCAGGAGCCGGACGCGGCGCGGCCGCCGCGGGCGAGCCGTGCGGTGAAGCATCGACCGCGCCCGCCACCGGCGCGCCGGCGGGTGGCATCGCCCACGATCAACAGACCGAAGGGTACCTGATCGTGTCCGGCGCGGGCACCATGGTCACCGGCGGGCATATCATGAACGGCCGCAGGTCGCCCCCCGATGGCGAAGTGACCAAGATCCTGAACGGGCCCTCCTGCAGCGGATCGATCGTGGGGGCCGATGTGGTGAGGAAAGCCGTGAAGACCGGCGACATCGTCATCATCCCGGCCGGCGTGCCGCACGGATGGGCCGAGATTCCCGAGCACGTGGACTATCTCAGCTTCCGGCCGTCGGCGCGCGTGCTCGAAGCGGGATACGTCAACCCCGCGCTGAAAAAGTGAAATCTGAAACTCTGAAAAAGTCAAATCTGAAAACTGAAATCTGAAATCTGAAATCAAGTACGGGCCGGCACAGCGGTGTGCCGGTCCGTTCCGCTCGCCTGGATGGCGTGCATCCCGGCGAACACGCCGCCCGTGGCCAGCAGCTCGTCATACGTGCCGCGCTCGACGACCTCCGCGTCCTTCACCACGAAAATCACGTCGGCATGGCGGATGGTGTTGAGGTGGTGCGCGATGACGATCGACGTGCGTCCCTTCATCAGTCGTTCCAGCGCATCGGTGACGAACTGCTCCGACGCGGCGTCCAGGCCGGCGGTCGGCTCGTCGAGGATCAGGATCGGCGTGTCGCGCACGATCGCTCTGGCGATCGCAATGCGCCTGCGCTGCCCGCCCGACAGCGTCACGCCTCGCTCTCCCACCATCGTCGCGTAGCTCTCCGGCATCTTGACGATGAACTCGTGTGCGTTGGCTTCTTCCGCCGCGCGGACGGTGTCTTCGATCTCCGCCTCGGGCTTGCCGTAGGCGATGTTCTCCCAGATGGTGCCGCGGAAGAGCAGCGTGTCCTGCAGCACGAAGCTCACCTGATCGCGCAGCGACTTGAGCGTGAGCTCGCGGATGTCCTGGCCGTCGATCAGGATGCGCCCGGATTGCGGATCGAAGAAGCGCGGGATGAGCCCGGCGATGGTGGTCTTGCCCGTGCCCGACGGCCCGACGATCGCGGCGACCTGGCCCGGCTCGATCCGCATGCAGACGTCCTTCAGGATCGGGTTGGTCCCGTCGTAGCTGAAGGTGACGTGATCGAACTCCATCAGGCCCGCGAACCGCGGGGCCGTCCGCGCGCCCGGCATGTCCCGCACCCGGCTCTCCATGTCCAGCAGTTCCTGGATGCGTTCGAAGCTGAGGGTCGCCTTGGAGACCGTGTTCGTCATCTTCGAGAGATCGCGCATCGGCTTATAGGTCTTGCCCAGATACAGCAGGAAGATGATGAGCTCGCCGATGGTGAGCGCGCCGCGCATCACCAGCCGCGCGCCGTAGCCGAGCACCAGGCACGTGCCCACGGCGACCAGGATGTCCACCATCGGCGAGAGCCTGGCCTTCATGCTGCGCGCGTGCAGTCCCGCCGCCACGTTCTGCCGGCTTTCCCAGTCGAACCGCCGGTCCTCGTAGTCCTCGCGCGCGTACGCCTGCACGACCTGGATCGACGTCAGCACCTCCGCGACGCCGGACATCAGCTCGCCTTCGCGCTTCTTGACCAGCCGCGACGCCTTCTTGATGCGCTTCGTGTAGACGTACACGAGGAGGAACATCACGGGCGCGACCGACAGCCCGACGAGCGTGAAGCGCCAGTTCATGTAGAACATGACGGCGAGCATCCCGGTGAGCGTCAGCAGGTTGGTGAAGATGCCGAGGAGCGCCGAGGTGATGAAGTCCTGAACGGCGTCGATGTCGCTCGTCACACGCGTGAGCAGGTCGCCCGTGCGCGACTCGCCGTGCTCGGCCAGCGACAGGCGCTGGATCCGCTGGTACACCATGCGGCGCAGGTCGTGCGCGACCCATTGCGCGACGCTGGTGGTCAGCACCTTTTCGCTGTACGAGCTCACCGCGCCGACCACCGCGATCAGCAGCACGGCCGTGATCGCGAAATTCAGCGTGGCGAACGCGTTGTGCGGGAACAGCGCGACGATCGCCTCGAGCCGCGGCGGCAGCTTCTTGCCCTGCAGGATGTTGTCGACGACGACCTTGATTGGCCACGGTTCGAGAAGGTCGGCGATCGTTTCGCCCAGCACGGCGGTGAGCGCCAGCGCCAGGGGCTTCCAGTGCGAGCGCGCGAGGTGGGCCACGAGCGGCATCCCCGCGAGCGTCAGCAGCGGCCGCGCGGCAGCCTGGTCTTTTTTCTTTTTCTTTTTCTTCTTCTCCGCCTTCACGACAGGAACCACGTGAAGCCTTCGCGGACGACCGCGGGCGTGACGCCGTGGCGCCCCTCGTATTCCCGGTACGTCACGTCGTAGCCAAGTCCCTTCAGGCGCGGCACGAACTTGCGGCTCGTGACGTCGATCGGCATGATCGGATCGCTCAACCCGTGCGAGATGAAGATCTTCGGCTTGCCGTGGACCTCGGCCGGCTGCATCACGCCGGGTGAGAACGCCATGATTTTCCCGAACGTGTCGCCCGTCCCGAGTCCGAGCGACAAGGCGTACGATGCGCCGTCGGAATGTCCGGCGATGGCCATCCGCGTGCGATCGACGTTGCAGCGCGCGTACGTGTCGCGCAGCGCGACGCCGATGAACTCCACGTCCTCGCCGAAGCCGTGGACGAGGAAATCCCAGGTCGCCTCGTCGCGCGAGTCGGGCGCGAGCACGATGATCCCGAGATCGTCGGCGACGTCGAACGTGTAGCCGACGCCGAGCCCCGTGCCGCCCGCGCCGTGAAACATCAGGACCAGCGGCGACGGGACGTCCGCCTTGTAGCCCCTCGGGACGAAGAGCACGCCGTCCCGATCCGACCCGAGCTTCAGCGGCTGCTGGCCGATCCGGACCGGGTCTGCCGTCGCCGGCCAGGCCCGTCCCAGCGCCGCCGCCGCGCCGCCCGCCGCGAGAAACGTCCGTCGCGTCACCAGCGCCATGTTCCGCGCATGTTAGCGCATACTACGGCCCATGATCCGCACCTTCGGCGCCGCGCTGGCGCTCGTCGT
>JAYVYV010000292.1:0-3516 GCA_043783985.1 Acidobacteriota bacterium
CCCGACCTCGAGGCGCGCGGCGCGGCGGTCATCGGCTTGAATTGCGCCGTCGGTCCGGCGCCGATGCTCGACACGATCGAGCGGATGGCCGCCGTCACCTCCCGGAGGCTTTCGGCGCAGCCCAACGCCGGACAACCGCGCGACGTCGAAGGGCGCAACATCTATCTCTGCTCCCCGGAGTACATGGCCTCGTACGCGCGGCGCTTCATCCTCCATAACGTCCGGCTCGTGGGCGGATGCTGCGGGACGACGCCGGAGCACATCCGGCAGATGAAGGCGGCGGTGCGCAGCGCGAAAGCTTCAGCCGAGCGGCCCGCCGAAATCGCCGCTCGCTCGGCTAAAGCCTTCGCGCTTCAGAGTGGCGCGGCCGGTAGCGCGAAGGCTTCAGCCGAGCGTCCCCCGGTGTCCCGCGAAAAGAAATCGCGCCTTGCCAACGCGATGGCGCGCGGCACCTTCGTCGTCGCCGTCGAGCTGTCGCCGCCGCGCGGCTTTCAGACCGACGAGGTGGTGGAGCGGGCGCGGCGGTTGAAGATCGCCGGCGTCGACGTGATCGGTATTCCGGACGGCCATCGCGCCGGCGCGCGCATCAGCGCCCTGTCGCTCGCCGTGCTGATCGAGCAGCAGGCGGGCGTCGAAACGCTCCTGCAGTACTCCTGCCGCGATCGGAACCTGCTCGGGATCCAGTCGGATCTGCTCGGCGCGCACGCCATGGGGCTGCGGAACCTGATGCTCGTCACCGGCGAGCCGGTTCGGGTCGGCGATTATCCCGACGCGACCGCGGTCTTCGACGTCGATTCGATCGGCCTCACCCATCTCGTCTCCAGGTTGAACCGCGGCCGCGACGTCGGCGGGCAGGCGATCGGCGCGCCGACCGGCTTTCACCTGGGCGTCTCGGTGAACCCGAGCGCGCCCAACATCGACGAGGAGCTGCGGCGGTTCGAGTACAAGGTCGAGGCGGGCGCCGAATTCGTCGTGACCCGACCGCTCTTCGACGTGCGTGGTTTCGAGCGCTTTCTCAAGCGGATCCAGAGCGCCCGGCTGCCGGTCGTCGCCGGCGTGTTCCCCTTCGAGAGCGCGCGCCACGCGGAATTCATGGCCAACGAGGTGCCGGGGGTCGTGGTTCCGGACGCGCTGCTCGAGCGCATGCGGCGCGTCGATGCCGCCAGGGCGGTGGACGAGGGGATCGCCATTGCACGGGACATTGCGTCCGAGCTGAAGCCGGCGGTCCAGGGCCTTCAGATTTCGACGCAATCCGGTGACAGCGAGACCGCCCTGGCAGTCCTTGATGGACTTCGCTGACGGAGCAGAGGTATAGTCGCTGGTCGGCCCCCTCTGGAGGCCCGAAGCTTGAACGTTTTCAACTAGTTAGCGGGTTCGGCTCCCGCTGCTGAGGCACCTGATGGCCCTATTCGACCCAGCTCGTCCGCGCGAACGCGAAGAGATCGTCGGTTCCGACGCCGCCACGCGCGCGCTGTCGGTGACCGCTGTCGAAAACGATTTTGTCGCGGGCGTATACGAGAACCTGGCCTGGGTCTACGACGTGGTCTTCGGTCCGGCGCTGCATCCGGGGCGCGTCGACGCCATCGAGCGGATGGGGATCAAGCCGGGCGACCGCGTCCTGGAAGTCGGCGTCGGCACCGGCATCAACGCCGCGCTCTACCCGTCGGACTGCGCGGTCACCGGCATCGACTTCTCGAGCTCGATGCTGGAAAAGGCGCACGATCGCATCGCCCGGAAGGGCGTCCGTAACGTCCGTCTGTTGCAGATGGACGCCCAGAACATGACGTTCGCCGACAACAGCTTCGACATCGTCTACGCGCCGTACGTGATCAGCGTGGTGCCCGACCCGGTCGCGGTGACGCGCGAGATGCAGCGCGTCTGCCGTCCGGGCGGAAAGATCATCATCCTCAACCACTTCCGCAGCAAGAGCCGGATCGGGTCGTGGCTCGAGCGCATCATCGCCCCGTTCACCCTCTATCTCGGCTTCAAGTCCGATCTCGATCTACCGGCGTTCCTGGTGCAAGCGAACCTGAAGCCGGTGTCCATCCAGAAAGTGAACATCCCGCGCATCTGGTCGCTCGTCACTTGTATCAAAGAGTGACGTTCTACGTTCTACGTTCTGCGTTCAGGAACGAAGAACGGAGAACCACGAACGACGAACGTCAGAACGGTTCTTCGATCGCCGGTGATTGCGGCGTGAACAGCTCCGCGCCGTTCTCGGTGACGTGCATGTCGTCCTCGAGCCGCACGCCGAACTCGCCCTTGATGTAGATCCCCGGCTCGTCGCTGAACACCATCCCCGGCTGCAGCGTCAGCGCCTTCTCCCACCCGAACATGTTGTTCTTGACGAGGTACGGCCACTCGTGGCCGTCCATGCCCATGCCGTGCCCGAGGCGGTGCGTGAAGTACTTGAAGCCGGGGCCGTAGCCGTTCTCGATCACGACCTTGCGTCCGGCGGCGTCGATCGCTTCGAGCGCCACGCCGGGCCGCGCGGCCTTGAGCGCCGCGCTCTGCGCCTGGTGGACGATGTCGAAGACTTTCTTCATCTTGTCGGTCGCCTTGCCGAGCACGAACGTGCGGGTGATGTCCGACTGGTAGCCCTCGACCGTGCAGCCGTCGTCGATCATGATGATCGTGCCTTCGCGGATCGTCTGCGGGGCGATCGAACCATGGGGCAGCGCGGTGTACTCGCCGACCTGGATGCTCGCGAAGCCGGGGAAGCCGAGCCGGCCGTAGCCGGCGTTGATCAGGCTGCTGACGTCGTTCTGTGTCATCCCCGCCTTCAGCGCCTTGAACACGGCCTCGTAGCACGCGAGCGTCGCCTGGCTGGCGATACGCATCAGATCGAGCTCGTGCGCGCTCTTGATCATGCGGCAGCCGGCGACGATCGGCGTCGCGCTCACCACCTTCAGCGCCGGCGCCGCGCCGCCGATGCTGTCGGCGAACACGAACTTGGACGTCTCCTCGATTCCGATCCGTCCTGTCGCGATGCCGCGCTCCTTGAGGCCGGTCGCGACGCGCTCGAAGGGGCTCTCGTCCTCCTGCCAGATCGCGACGTCGGTGTGCTCCATCGGCCCGCCCGCCAGCTGCTCGCGCGTGCGATCCTCCTCGAACGCCGGTGTGACGATATAGGGATTGCCCACTTTCGGGATGACGACCGCCGTCAGGCGCTCGCTGTTGCCCCACCGGATGCCGGTGAAATAGCTCAGCGAGGTGCCGCCGGCGAGGATGATGGCGTCCATCTTCTGCTCGGTCATCAACCGCCGCGCCTTCTCGATGCGTGCACGGCGTTCGTCCGCCGTGATCGGCTTCGCCAGAGCGCGCATCGACGTCAGCGCGGCGATGCTCGGGGGGACGGGCCCGGCCGGCGCATCGCCGCCGCGTCCGCGCTGCGCCGATGCTGGAGCCACGGCCAGACCAGCCGCCGCCGAAGTTAGCCACATGAAACCGCGTCTGCTCAGCATACGGACTCCAACACGGACCGCACTCCTCGATCGATTATCCAGGTACCCAATT
>JAYVYV010000293.1:0-3515 GCA_043783985.1 Acidobacteriota bacterium
TCGGCCGCAAGTTCGATCGCTACTGGGACGTGGCGTGGTTCGAACGCCCGCTGAGATTGTGACGTCGCGAATTCTGAATTCTTAATTCGGAAGCGCGAAAGCGACGATCGCGCTTCCGGACGGCGCGCCGTTCTTGCCGCCGCCGCAGGCAATCACGATGTACTGCTTCCCGTCGATCGTATAGGTCGACGGCGTCGCATTGCCGGCGGCCGGCAGAGTCGTTTCCCACAACAGCTTGCCGGTCGCCTTGTCGTAGGCGTGGAACTTCCGGTCGAAATTGGTGGCGCCGATGAAGAGCAGGCCGCCGGCGGTGACCACTGGGCCGCCGTAGTTGTCGCTGCCGGTGTTGGTCAGGCCTTTCGCGGCCAGTTCCGGAAACTCGCCGAACGGGATCTGCCAGCGGATCGTGCCGGCGTTGAGATCGAGCGCGGTCAGCTCGCCCCACGGCGGCGTGATGGCGGGGTAGCCCTCGGGATCGAGGAAGATGCTCTCGCCGTCGCTGCGGTACTTCAGCCAGCTCGGATCCTTGGTGAGGTTCGGATCCGCGCCCTTGTCCTTGCCGGTGACCAGGAACTCCACGACGTCGTTGATGTTGCGCGCCCCCATGTCCGGGAACGCCGGCATCCGGCCGGTGCCCTGGCGGATCAACGTGGCGATCTCCTCGCGCGTGTGGCGCTCGCCGACGCCGACGAGCGACGGCGCCGACGGCGATCCCTTGCGATCCTCGCGGTGGCAGGTCGCACACTTGCTGTTGTACAGCGAGGTGTCGTTGTTGGGGATCAGCTTCACGATCCACGGCATCTCATTCGAGTTGACGTAGAGCAGCGCCGAATCCGGATCGAACGCCGCGCCGCCCCATTCGGCCCCGCCGTCCACGCCGGGAAAGATAATCGTGCCTTCGAACGACGGCGGCGCGAAGAAGCCGGTGGCCATCTTGCGGAACCGCGCCAGCACCTCCGCGTGCGCTTCGGGCGTCCGCCTCGTCAGCATCTCCTCGGTGAGTCCCTGCCGGGTGAACGGCGGCGGCTTCACCGGGTACGGCTGCCGTTCGGACAGCCGTTCGCCGTCGATGGCTGAGGGCGGCGCCTTGCGGGATGCAATCGGAAACAGCGGCTCGCCGGTGCGCCGGTTCAGCACGTAGACGTAGCCGTACTTCGTGATCTGCGCGACGGCATCCACCTTGCGGCCGTTGCGGGTCACGGTGACCAGGCTGGGCGCCGCGGGGAAGTCGTAGTCCCATACGTCGTGCTTGATGCCCTGGAAGTGCCAGACGCGCTTTCCGGTGCGCGCGTCGAGCGCGAGCACGCAGTCGGCGAACAGGTTGTCGCCGTGGCGCGTCACGCCGTAGAAATCGAACGACGCCGATCCGGTGGCGGCGAAGACCATGCCGAGCTTCGCATCGACGGCCACGCCCGCCCACGCGTTCGCGCCTCCCGAAATCTTGTAGGCGTCGGCCGACCACGTGTCGTACCCGAATTCACCCGGCTGGGGGATCGTGTGAAAGATCCAGCGCAGCGCGCCGTTGTTCACGTCGAACGCGCGGATGTGACCGGGCGATCCCGGGATCGTCTCCGGCACCGAGCTGCCCATGATCAGCAGGTCCTCGAAGACGACGCCGGGTGTGCTCGCGCTGACGCTGAGCTTCTCCGCGGGGACGCCCAGCCCTTCACGCAGGTCGATGCGGCCTGCGTTTCCGAACGAGGCGATCGGTGCGCCGGTCTTCCTGTCCAGCGCGTACAGGAAGCTGCGGTAGCTGA
This sequence comes from Acidobacteriota bacterium, assembly GCA_043783985.1. Classification (GTDB taxonomy): domain Bacteria; phylum Acidobacteriota; class Vicinamibacteria; order Vicinamibacterales; family CAVVIG01; genus CAVQFC01. The sequence goes on from JAYVYV010000293.1 coordinate 1,758, forward strand.
CGAAGACGCGGTCCTTGTGCACGGTGACGCCGCGATGCCGGAACCGCGCGCCCGCCGGCGCGCCGCCGCTCGGATCGAACTTCCAGATTTCCTGGCCCGTCTCCGCGTTCACCGCGACCACCTTCAGCGTCGGCGTCGTCGCGTAGAGCACGCCGTCGACGACGATGGGGTTGCTCTGCATTTCGGAGGCTGTGAAGGCATCGTGCGAGTCGTACGTCCAGGCGACCGTGAGCTTCGACACGTTGTCTCGGTTGATCTGCGTGAGCGGTGAGTATCGGATGTTGTCGACGCCGCCGTTGATCGGCCACGCGACATCATCGCTCGCCTGCATGCCGCGAGCCCCTTCGAGGAGAAAGGCTCGCGCGCCATCTCGCGCTCGGTCCTCGAGGAGGGCGAGTCGCTCCGGCGAGCCGAGAGCGAAGGAGACGAGGCCCGCCAGCAGAAGGGTTATTTTCCGCATCACAACCGCGTCACGTGCGCGGAGACGCAGACCCACTCCCCGTGGCGCTTCTGCCAGTCGTCGGTGTAGCGACCGTGTCCATCATGGCCGGTCAGCGTCGTGAACGTCGTTGCGGCGTGAATGATGGCGACGTCGCCCAGCAAGCGGATCCGGACGTCTTCCGCCGCCAGGCGCGCGAGCGTCGGGGGCCCGCCCGTACGGGCGAGGAACTGCGCCTTGTCGAGGAGGAGACCGTCAGGCGTCGAGCAGTGGAAGTCGTCGGCGAGGAGTTGACGGAAACGCTCGACGTCGCCGGTGCGGACCGAGTCGAGGTACGCCTGGTTCAGATCGCGCAGCAGGTCAAGGTCGGCGGCGCCGGTCGTCGTGAGGGGCAGGACGTTGAGGCGTGCAGGCATGCCGCCGGATGTTATCAGACCAGCGACGCCGTGTAATCCTCGTAGGTGCCCTTGAAGTCCTGGATCGTGCGGCCGTCGAAATGCCACACGCGCGTGCCGACTTCCTCCATCAGATCCTCGTCGTGGGTGACGAGAAAGACCGTCCCCTCGTACTTCTGCAGGGCGATGTTCACCGCGTTGATCGACTCGAGATCGAGATGGTTCGTCGGCTCGTCGAGGACGAGTACGTTCGGCTTCTGCAGCATGATGCGGCAGAAGAGCAGCCGCGCGGTCTCGCCGCCCGACAGCGCTTCGGTGGGCTTCAGCCCTTCTTCGCCGCTGAAGAGCATCTGGCCGAGCAGTCCGTGGATGTCCTGCCGCGACGCGTCGGGGTCGTACTGGTGCAGCCATTCGACCGCGGTGAGCCCCGGCGTGATCGCGCCGGTGTGGTCCTGCGGGAAGTAGCCGATCGACACCTCGTGCCCCCACTTGACGCTGCCGCTGTCGATCGCGCCGGGCGACGGATCCACGCTCGGCGCGTCCGCGAGCAGCGCCTTCAGCATCGTCGTCTTGCCGAGGCCGTTGCGCCCGACCAGGACGACTTTCTCGTTGCGGTTCACGATCGCGCTGAAGTTGCGCACCACCGCGAGGTCGCCGAATGCCTTGCTGACGCCTTTGATCTCGGCGGCCACACGGCCCGACGGGCGGTTCATCGTGAACTTGATGTACGGACGTTGAATGTTGGATCGCGCCAGCTCGGTAGTCTGCAGGCGCTCCACTTCCTTGCGCCGCGACTGCACCTGGCTCGAGCGCGTGCCGGCGGAGAAGCGGGCGATGAAGTCGTTGAGCTGGGCGATTTTCTTCTCGCGCTGGGCATTGTCCGACTCGATACGCGAGCGGATCTGCGTCTTGGCGAGCACCATG
>JAYVYV010000294.1:0-3500 GCA_043783985.1 Acidobacteriota bacterium
AGATCAAGAACCCGCTGGCGCCCGACCTCAACGACTACATCGTGACCGGCGTGGCCGAGCGGCACGACGTCATCATCGACTTCTCGAAGTACGGGCCGACCACGCGCGTGTACCTCGTGAACTGGGCGGAACAGACCAACGGCGCGCAGCCGACGGGCAGGATCCTCAAGACGTCCGTACCGCTGCTGCAGTTCCGCGTCGGCGGGCTGCCGCTGCTGCCGGACCAGAGCGTGATTCCGAACGCCACCAGCCTGGCGGCGATCGGCCGCTCGACGATGCGCGATTTACCGACCGTCGATCTGGCGGCGGTGGCGAAGAACCGGTCGTGGCAGTTCTCGCGCGCCAACGGCGCGTGGGTGGTCAACGGCCAGATCTTCGATGCGAACGTCGTGAGCGCCACCGTGCAGCGCAACACCTCCGAGGTGTGGACGCTGCAGGGCGGGAGCGGCTGGTGGCACCCGGTGCACATCCACTTCGAGGAGCACCAGATCCTGTCGCGTAACGGCGTGCCGTTCGCGCTGCCCTACGAGGGCCGGAAGGACGTCGTGCTCCTCCGCGGCGGCGAGTCCGCCGTGCTCTACTTCCGCTTCCGCGACTGGCTCGGCAAGTACCCGATGCACTGCCACAACGTGGTCCACGAGGATCACGCGATGATGGTGCGGTGGGACCTGGTCGATCCGAACGCCGCGCCGACCGTCTAGATACCCCGTGAGAGGCGCGCGGCCGAACGTCGCGCGCCTCTCGATCAGGAGATCGCCATTATGGTTTCACGCAGAGCGTTGTTGACCTCGTTGTCCGCCGGCCTCGCCTCGACTGTGGCGTTGGCGCGGCCCGCCGCCGCGGCCTCCGTCGCGGCCAAGGCGCCGACCGGCACGAACCGCCGAAATTTTCCGAACGTGATGTTGGTCACGCACGACGACCGCAAGGTGCGGTTCTACGACGACCTGGTGAAGAGCAAGATCGTGCTCTTCAACTTCTTCTACACGCGGTGCGAAGGCGTCTGCATTCCCGCGACCGCGAACCTGCGCAAGGTCCAGCACCTGCTCGGGGATCGGGTCGGCCGCGACATCTTCATGTATTCGATCTCGCTCAAGCCCGAGGAAGACACGCCGAGCGACCTGAGAGACTATCGGGACGCGTACGGCGTCACGGGACCCGGGTGGACGTTCCTCACCGGGCCGAAAGCCAACTGCGAGATCCTGCGGCAGCGTCTCGGTTTCGCCGACATCGATCCGGTGCGCGACAAAGACGTGACGCAGCACAGCGGCATCGTCGTCTTCGGCAACGACTCGTACGACAGCTGGACGGCGTGCCCGGCGCTGGCGAACCCGACCGAGATCGTCAAGGCCGTGTCGTGGATGGATCGCGGCTGACGACTCGCTGACGCGACACGCTCAGAACATCGAACGCAATCTCACGTCACCGTGCGGCGCGCAACAGCGCTCCCGCACGGTGGCGTTGTCGTGTACGGCCGAATTCGTAGGTGCGATCACGTTCTTGCGCGCCGCGCGGTAAACACGAAACGCGCACCGCGACGCGGCGGCTTTCGCAATTCGGTACGAGCTTTCGCAGCTGGAAACTTGCGCGGATCGACGGTCATGGCGCTTCTGCGCATTCTTTCGAGATCGGACGACTTGCGGTTCGACGCGCGCGTGGCGCGTGTTGTGCTCGTCCGCTGGTGACCGTTTCTTCACGTCAAGGAGTCCGCATAATGTTTGCCAGTCGCTACACGATTTCCTTACGCCGCCGGATCGCTGCGATCCTTTGCACGCTCGCCGCGTGTCTGTTCTTCGCGCCGGTCGCGTCGCAGGCGCAGCAAACTTCGAGGACGCCGGTGATCATCGGATCGCTCGCGAACTTCGACGCGGTGAACGATAACGCCGAGGACATGCAGGGATTCGAGATCCAGCTCGAGGGCCTCGATACCTCTGATATCACGCGCGTGTTCGGGCAGACGGTCGGCACCTGCTACATCCGCTACTGCATCGGGTCGATCACGCCCTACGGCACGCCTGGAGCGGGATCGTTCGGCGTGAAGGTGCGCTGGGCCGCCAACTACGACGCCGTGAACCACGTGTTCACCACGCCCGTCGTTCCCCCGGGCGGCGGCAACCTCGTCCTCGGCGGCGGCAGCCCCGGCACGCCATCCGTGGTCGCTGGCGCGATTCCCCTGCGTGTGGTCACCGGTGAATCGTGCTGGACGCTCGGCGCCGGCGGCTCGTATGCCAACAGCGGCTGCGAGCACTTCGGCGTCAGCACGCTGCGCGCGCCGACGCTGGCTCCCGTGTACCACTGGCTGAAGGGCGATCCGGCAACCGGCGCCCTGTCGTATCCCACCGTCACCGTAGCTGGCGTTACGGCGCCGCCGGCGCCGGCGGCCATCGCGCAGCCGGTCGACGCGGTCGTGGTGGTTGGTGGCGTTCCCCAGGTTCAGGCGGTGATTCAGGGCGTGCAGCCGCCGGTCGTCGCGCTCCTGCCTCACCGGTATGGCAAGGCTCAATGGGTGAAGGTCTACAAGACGGAGTTGGCTCGCAACGCCGATCTCGACGAGCTCGTCGGCGGGCACGCGAACAACATCGTGCCGAACGCGCAAAACGTTCCCGCGGAAACCGTGTGGAAGCTGCTGCAGTTCGACGTCGCGAACCCGACGAACGGGAGCAGTCAATTGAAAAACGGCGGATCGCCCAACGGCGGCTCGCACGCGGTGGTCCGGCGCTACGAGTTCTACAAGTACACGGGCCCTACCCAGAGTGGGACGAGCAAAAGGACCGGTACGAACCTTGACCTCGTCGACGGCGAAAACAGCGATTGCCCCCGCCTTATACCCGGTGATAAGACCACGGAATGTGTCTCGGCTCCGCCGGCCGAGGTCGGTGACTTCATCGGCGCGCAGATGGCCGCGCAGAATCTCGCCGGCGCCGTGCTGGTCAATCAGACGATCACCGGCTTCGTGCTGCCCGCGGCGCTCACCTTCACCGACGCGCCGTTCACCCTGGCCGCGACTGGCGGCCTCTCGGGTAACCCGGTCTTGTACGCGGCGTCCGGCGCGTGCTCGAGCTCGATCGGCAGCTCTCAGATAAGGGTGACCGGCGCCGGCACGTGCATGGTGACGGCGTCGCAGGACGGCAACGCGGGCTACGCCCCGGCGCCGCCGATCACGCTGAGCGTGACCGTCGCCAAAGCGACGGCGACGGTGACCTTCGACGCGGCGTCGCTGAGCCAGATCTATAGCGGCGCCGCCAAGACGGTGTCGACGACGACGGCGCCCGGTGGACTACCGGTCGACTTGGTCTTCACCGGCACGCCGCTGACTGTGGGCAGCTATCCGGTGACGGCGACGATCAACAGCACCAACTACACCGGTTCGGCGGCCGCGACGCTGATTATCGGCAAGGCGACCGCGACGGTGAGCACGAGTGGCGGGACGTTCTCCTACGACGGCCTGGCGCACGGCTCGACGGGTTCGGCACCGGTGGCCGGCGGCTTCACCTACGCCTACA
>JAYVYV010000295.1:0-26511 GCA_043783985.1 Acidobacteriota bacterium
GCGCCTTTGCCGTCCCGCCGATACGAGCAGAAAAGATGCGGGTGGGTCGCGGTGCAGAGCGCGGCGATGTGGATGTTGGAAGCCGGCAGGCCGGCGGTCGCGAGCTGGTCGTGGACCGACCGCCACCCGTCGAACCGCCAATGCTGAGGCCTGTCACCCGGCAGGAGCCAGTTCTCGAGTTCCGCGGCTGAAAATCCCGCCGCGACGAATCGCTCGCGGACGTCCTCGCCCACCTCGTACCGCTCGGCGGAGATCGACGGTCCCACTGCCGCAATCAGGTTCGCCGGCACGCTGCCGAACTCGCGCGCGAGCGCCGCGACGGCCGCGCCGGGAACGCCGGCCGCCAGACCTCGCCAGCCCGCATGCGCCGCGGCCACGGAACCGGTCACGCGGTCGGCCATCAGCAGCGGCACACAGTCCGCCGTCTGAATCGCGAGGGCCAGCGAGGGATCGTTCGACATGACGATGTCGGCGTCAGGGAGCGAGGCGGGTTCCGCGGCCTCGCCGGCGCGTCGGACCGCCACGGACGCGCCGTGAACCTGATGCATACGGACCAGGTGATCGGGATCGACGCCGAGCGAGGTCGCAATCGCCTGCCAGTCCTCGTCAGCCGCCCCCGCGCGGGACCCCAGCGCCCACTCGCGCGTCGTAAAGAGGTGATCGGCGAACGGCCGCAAGGCCTCGCAGACCAGCGCGGGACCGCCCGCTGCTTGCACCCACACGAAGCCGCCGCTAGGCTGTGGTCTCATCGGTTCTCATCATGCCAAACATCATCGGTCTCGGTGTCGACCTCACCGACATCCCCCGCATCGTCAGTACCATCGAGCGCTACGGGCAGCGCTTTCTGGAACGGATCTTCACTGACGGCGAGATCGCGTACTGCGTGCGCCGGCGCGAGCCGGCGATACACTTCGCCGGCCGATTCGCGTCGAAGGAAGCGGCCATGAAGGCGTTGGGCACCGGCCACACGCAGGGCGTTCTGTGGCGCGACATCGAAGTCGTCCGCGCGCGCGGGGGGCCGCCGCAACTGCAGTTGCACGGCGGAGCGGCCCGGCGGTTTGCGGCGATCGGCGGCCGTTCCTCTCTGTTGACCATCACGCATTCGGACGCGCTGGCGATGGCGCAGGTCCTCATCCTCGGAGAGTGACGCAACGGCAGTTGGCATTTTGCCCGGCCCCACGCGACATGCCGAACGACGGGCCGCAGCCGCACCGCCAACCGTCCCGTTCCCAGCGCGTTGCGCGCCCGTCGTTTCGCCGCGGCCTGGTATCGCGTTTGACCATCCCCGCGGCATGACGATCAAGATTACGCCAAACGACAAAGGAAACCCGCCCGGAAAGCTCGCCGACGCGGAGCTGCATTTCACCGACGGCCCGATGGAGGGGCTGAAACTGATCGGCTTCTCCATCTGGGAGCGCCGCGGAGGCAACGGCCGCAACGTCACGTTCCCGGCGCGGTCGTACGTGGTCAACGGCGACCGCCGCAGCTTCGCGCTCCTGCGCCCTATTGTGGACAGCACGGCGCAGAGCAAGCTGCGCGACCTGATTCTGGAAGCGTTTCAGGAATACGAGGAACGGGCGGCGATCGCTAGTTGATCCGATGCGCTACTGGATGACCGGCAGGAGCTTCGCGTTCTCCTGCGCCCGCTTGGGCGGCAGCGTCCACTCCTCGCGAAGGCTCTTGGCGTACTCCGCTTCGAAGAAGGGGCGCTTCATGCCGCCGTCGATGATGTCCCAGGGAAGGAAGGCGTCCCTGCTGCGGTCGCGGAAGATGTAGAAGTCGCCGTCGATGCCGGCGTCGGCGACCGCAGCGCGCCAGTTCTGGCCGTTCTGCTCGGCGATCGCGATCACGGGCGCCACGCGACGGTCGCCGAGCGAGAGCAGCGCCTGGAAATACGAGTGCCGCTCGGACTTGATGTTGAAGTAGACGTTGTCGATGCCGGCCGTCAGCGAGCGGAGGCGCTTGATCTTGCGATCGATGACGGCCGGATCTTCCATCGGGATCCACTGGTAGGCGGTGCCCGGCTTGGGAATCAGCGGGTTCACGCTGCCGATGATGCGGCCGATCTGCCCTTTGGGGCGCGCGTATTTCATCATCCGCTCGCGAATCTGCAGCGTCAGATCGCGAATGGCCACCAGGTCCTCGTCCGTCTCGGTGGGCAGGCCGATCATGTAGTAGAGCTTCAGGTTCTCGATGCCGTTCGCGAAGATCAGATCGGCGCGGTCGAGAATCTCGTCGTTCGTCACGGTCTTGTTGATGACGCGGCGCAGGCGGTCGGAGCCGGTCTCGGGGGCGATCGTAATCGTCCGCTCGCCGCTCGCCTTCAGCACCTGGACGATCGACTGCGTGAGGTCGTCCAGACGCAGGGAGGCGGGGCTGATGGCGTAGCCCATCTCGAGGAGGTTCGCCAGGATGCGCTCGATCTCCGGATGATCGCATAGCGCGATCGACACGAGCCCGACGCGGCTCGAGTGCGTCCGTGCCTCGCGCGCAAGCTCCAGAATGCGATCGGCCGGAAACGATCGCACGGGCAGATAGTTGTAGCCCGCCCAGCAGAACCGGCAAAGGTTGGCGCACCCGCGGACGACTTCGACGAGGAAGCGTGAACCGAACTCCGTGTCGGGGGTGAAAATGCTCGTCGCCGGCGGATCCACGGCGTCGGTCACTTTCAGCGCCGCTTTCCGCACCGGGATCGGCGCCTCGACGCCGGCCCGCACGGTGTACCCGGCGAGCGTGCCATCGTCCGCATACTGGGGCTCGTAGAGCGAGGGTATGTAGAAGCCGCGTTCGGCGGCCAGGAGGTGCAGCAGACTGCCGCGATCGGTGGCCGCCGCGACCGACCGCCGCAGGCCGGGCACCAGCACCTCGCCCTCGCCGGCAGCGATCACGTCGGCGAAGAGCGCGAGCGGTTCGGGGTTGACGAACGTCACCGCGCCGCCGACGACGATCAGCGGGTGGCGCGGCGAGCGCTCGGCCGCGTACGCCGGAATGCCCGCCAGGCGCAGAAGCGTGAGCACGTTCACGTAGTCCCACTCGAAGGACACCGAGAACGCGACGACGTCGAAATCGCTGACGGGGGTTTGCGACTCGAGCGTCACCAGCGGAATCTTCGCGGCCGACAGCTCGGCCAGCTCCTGCTTGGGCGGCAGAAAGAAGCGTTCGCAGACGATGTCGTCTTCGGCGTTGAAGAGGCGGTAGATGGTCTGGAAGCCGAGGTTCGACATCCCGACCCAGTAGGTGTTCGGAAACGCCAGCGCCACGCGCAGACGATTGCCGTGCGGCTTCTTGACGTAGCCGATTTCTTTCGAAAGGGCGAGCTGTGCGCGTTCGCGTTGTTCCCAGGATTTCATGCGGTGATCCGGGCTGTCCTACGCCGGGTCGGGGCGTCCGCGCGCTCACGCTCGGACGTCGGCGTTCTCGTGTGCCGTGGATCTATCTACTCTACCATCGAGAACGCCGGCGGGAGGTGCCTCATCCGTCCTGACGCCGGAGGAATGCCGGGACGTCGAACGTCGCGCTCAGATCGAAATCCGGATCCACCGACGTGTCGATCGAGGCGGTCAGCCGCATGGCGTCGGGCTCGCTGGCGCCGGCTTCGGATGCTGATGAGCCGGCCGGCGAGGCGGACAGTCCGGATGAGCTGGCGGCCGCGATCGCCGACCCCCCGCCGCCCGCCGCCATCGGCAGATCGAGGAGTGGGCGACGGGCGATCGACATCCTCGCCGCCGGCACCTGCACCGGCGCCGGAACGGCGTCGTTGCGCGTCCGCGCGTAATCCGCGTACTGCGTCATGTCCACGGGGGTCTGCGCCGCGGGCGCGACCGGACGCGCGTTGGCCTGTGCGCCGAACCCGGTCGCGATGACGGTGATCTTCACCTTCCCTTTGAGCGCCGGGTCGATCACGGCGCCGAAGATGATGTTGGCGTCTTCGTCGGCCGCCTCCTGGACGATGGACGACGCCTCGCTGACCTCGACCAGCGAGAGGTCGGGGCCGCCGGTGACGTTGATGATCACGCCTCGCGCGCCGTTGACCGACGCGCCTTCGAGCAGCGGGCTCGAGATCGCGCGCCGCGCCGCTTCGATCGCGCGGTCGGCGCCTTCGGCGACGCCGGTGCCCATCATCGCCAGCCCCATGCCCGCCATGATCGTCTTCACGTCGGCGAAGTCGAGGTTGATGAGTCCTGGCACCAGAATCAGATCCGAGATGCCCTGAATCGCCTGTCTCAGCACATCGTCGGCGGTCGCAAAGGCGTCGATCATCGACGTGGTGCGATCGATGATCGTGAGCAGCCGTTCGTTGGGGATCGTGATGATCGTGTCGACGCAGTCGCGCAGCGCGTCGAGGCCGCGCTCGGCCTGCAGCTGCCGCTTCTTGCCTTCGAACTTGAACGGTTTGGTGACGACGGCGACCGTGAGCGCGCCGAGCTCGCTCGCCAGGCTCGCGATGACCGGGGCAGCGCCGGTGCCGGTGCCGCCGCCGAGCCCGGTCGTCACAAACACCATGTCGGCGCCGTCGAGCGCCTGGATGATCTTTTCGGTATCCTCGAGCGCCGCGTGCCGGCCGACGCTCGGTTCGGCCCCGGCGCCGAGCCCCTTGGTCAGCTTGCTGCCGATCTGCAGCTTGACCGTGGCCGCGTTGGTGCGCAGCGCCTGGAGGTCGGTGTTGGCGACGACGAACTCGACGCCCTCGAACCCGGCCTGAACCATCCGGTTCACGGCGTTGCTGCCTCCGCCGCCCACGCCTACGACCTTGATGCGGGCGCCCGCGGTCCCTTCCTCGTCGAGCCGCAGTCTCAGCTGTCGAGCCTCGTCACTGGCGGTGGTGTAATCGTCCATTCGTCGCTCCTGTTAGAAGAATTCCTTGAACAAGCCGCGCAGCCGTCCCGCGGCCCGCACCAGCGCGCCCGCGCCGACCGGAGCCCGCGCCGAGTCGCCCATCGAGTTGCGGTAGCCGTACAACACGAGGCCGACGCCGGTCGCGAACGTCGGGCTGTTGACGTGATCGGCCAGGCCGCCGACGCCCACGGGCGTGCCGCGGCGGATCGGGAGATCGAAAATCTGCTCGGCGATCTCGGGCATGCCGTCGAGGATGGCGCCGCCGCCGGTCAGCACGATGCCGGAGTTGAGGCTCTTCTCGTACCCGGCGCGGCGGATCTCGTCCCACACGAGATGGAAGATCTCTTCCGCGCGCGGCTGCAGGATCTCCGACAGAATGCGGCGCGACATCACACGCGGCTTGCGGCCGCCGACGCTGGCCACCTCCATCGTTTCGTCCTCGTCCACCATCCCCGACAGCGCGCAGCCGCACTTTCGCTTGATCTTTTCCGCGTCCGGCACCGGGGTGCGCAGGCCGACCGCGATGTCGTTGGTGAAGTGATCGCCGCCGACGCCGATGACGGCGGTGTGCCACAGGCTGCCGCGCTCGTAGATCGCGATGTCGGTCGTGCCGCCGCCGATGTCGACCAGTGCGACGCCGAGCTCCTTCTCGTCGTCGGTGAGCACCGACTCGCTCGCGGCGAGCTGCTCGACCAGCGTCTCCGCGACAGTGACCCCGGCGCGGTTGACGCACGCGACGATGTTCTGCGTCGAGCTCTGGCTGCCGGTGACGATGTGGACGTTGACCTCGAGCCGCGCGCCGGTCATCCCGACGGGCGCGCCGATCCCGTCCTGTTCGTCGACGACGAAGTCCTGCGGCAGCACGTGCAGGATCTCCCGGCCGGTCGGCAGCGAGACCGCTTTCGCCGCGTCAATCGCGCGCCGCACGTCCTCGCGCGTGATCTCGCGGTTCTTGCCGGCCACCGCGATCACGCCGCGGCTGTTGAACCCCTTGATGTGCGGTCCCGACAGCGCCAGGTGCACCGAGTCGATCTCGACGCCCGCCATCAGCTCGGCCTCTTCGATCGCCTTCTTGATCGAGTCGACCGCGGCCTCGAGGTTCACCACGACGCCGCGGCGGATGCCTCTCGACTCGGCCACGCCGAGCCCGACGATGTCGAGCCCCTCGCCGTCCAATATTTCGCCGACGACAGCCGTCACCTTCGACGTGCCGACGTCGAGCCCGACCAGGTACCGTTCTTTTCGCGCCACTCACCCTCCGGTTGAACGCGCAGTCGCAGAGCCAGCCGGCTTTGCGGACTCAGCGCGCTTTGCGTCCCGCGATCGCCGTGTGCTTCTCCGTCTTCGTCGGCCGAACGTAAATCCGGTCGTCGAACCGCAGGTCGACGGAGTCGATGTCGTCGACCCGCTCGCGCAGCGTCGACGCCAGATCGAGATATGTCTGCAGCCGCGACACGAACTGGTCTTCGCCCAGCTGAATGACCGCCGGATCGCCGCTGAGGATCACCGATGCGTTGTGCGGATCGGAGACGTCCACCTGCGACAGCCGCCGCGCGAGGCTGGGCTTGGACTTCGCCGCGGCGATCACGCGCGCCGCGAGGTCCGCGCGCCCCTCATCGGTCAGCGACCCGCTGTCGCCGGGCGCCGCCGACAGGCCGTCGATGATCGGCAGATCGAGATCGGCGTACTGCGGCCCGTACTGATCGATGATCACGCCGCGGTCGTCGACGAGATACATGTCCGCCTTGATGCGGCCGATGCCGATCGGCTGCCGCTCGGAGACCACCACTTCGATCGTCGACGGCAGCGACCGCCGCAGCGCGGCGTCGCGCACCCAGGGCGACGCCATCAGCCGCTTGCGCCAGCGGTCGAGGTCGGTCCATACCAGGCTCTCACCGCGCAGACCGCTCAGCACGGCGAGCACTTCCCCCTTCGACAGCCGCTCGTTGCCACGGACGATGATCTTCTCCACCTCCAGCACGTGCGCCTGTGCGGCGATCGCCGACGCTTGGCGCACACCGTAGGCGAGCGCGGCGCCCAGGACGCTCCAGATCACTATCGGGACCGCCAGCGCACGCCAGCTGCGCGTGCGGCGCGCCGGCTTGACGTGCGCCCGCCGGAAGCGGCGATCGGTCTGCGCCGCAACGCTGCTCACGAGCCGGCTCCGGTCGGAGGAGGCGCCCAGCGTGCGTCGCCGCCGAGCGCCGCGACCAGACGATCGGGCACGCTCCCGATCGAGCCGGCCCCCAGCGTGATCACCACGTCTCCAGGCTTCGCCACGCGGACGATCGCCGGCAGCACATCCTCGAGGCGCGGCACCAGATCGAGCGGTACGGTGACGCTGCGCCGGATGGCGGCGCCGAGCGTCTCCAGCGTTACGCCGGCGATCGGCTCCTCGCCCGCGGAGTAGATGTCGGTGAGCACGATGTGGTCGGCCGCCGCCAGCGCCGGACCGAACGCGTCCAGCAGCGACGCCGTCCGCGAATAGCGGTGCGGCTGGAATGCCACGATGATGCGCCGGCCCAGCGTGCGCGCCGCGGCGAGCACGGCCGCGATCTCGGTCGGGTGATGGCCGTAGTCGTCCACGACGAGGATCCCGTTCGGCTCGCCTCGCACGTCGAAGCGCCGTTCGGCGCCGCGAAAATCCTTCATCCCCGACGCCACGCGCTCGAACGACAGGCCGAGCTCCATGCCGACCGCAACCGCGGCCAGGGCGTTCAGCAGGTTGTGCCGCCCGGGAACCGCGAGCGTCAGCGTCCCGAGCGTCGTCAGCGCCGTCCGTCGATCGCCACCCGGCGGCGCGCCGATCGCGCCCCGCGCCCGCCGTTTGACCGTCGCGGTCACGCTCATCGGTCCCATCGTCACGCCGGTCGCGACGACGTCGGCGCTCGAGTCGAGGCCGTACGTCGTCACGCGGCGCGTCATCCGGGGCAGCACCGCCGCCAGGTTCGCGTCGTCCAGGCAGGCGACCACGCCGCCGTAGAACGGCGTCTTGTTGGCAAAGTCCACGAAGGCCTGCTGCAGGTCTTCGAAGTCACCGTAATTCTCGAGATGCTCGTGGTCGATGTTCGTAATCACCGCAATTGTCGGAAACAGTTTCAGGAACGATCGGTCGCTTTCGTCCGCCTCCGCCACCATGAACTCGCCCTGCCCCAGCCGCGCGTTGCTGCCGAAGGCGCTGAGACGCCCGCCGATCACCGCCGTCGGGTCCAGACCGGCGCGTTCCAGAACCAACGCGATCATCGACGTCGTCGTCGTCTTGCCGTGAGCACCCGCGACCGCAATCGAGAAGCGGAGGCGCATGAGCTCCGCGAGCATTTCGGCCCGCGGGATCACCGGCACCTGCCGCCGCGCGGCTTCGACGACCTCGGGGTTTGTCGGCCGCACGGCCGACGAAGTCACCACGACGTCCGCGTCGCCGACGTTGGCCGCGTCGTGCCCGAGATCGACGCGGACGCCGAGCGTGCCCAGCCGCTCCGTGACCGCCGATCGCTTCGCGTCCGATCCGCTGACCGCATACCCGAGGTTCGCCAGCAGCTCGGCGATCCCGCTCATCCCGATCCCGCCGATGCCGACGAAGTGCACGTGCCGCGTCTTGCCTAGCACGACCGCACGCTCGCCAGAAACTGTCGGGTTCGGGGTTCAGTGTGCAGGGTGCAGGAACCCTGAACCTTGAACCGTGAACCCGTTCCGTTCATCGCGTCACCGCCCTGCCTCCGCCAGTTCCATGGCGCGATCGACGATGACCCGCGCGGCGTCCGGTCGCGCGAGCAAACGGGCCGCCGCCGACATCCGGTCCCGCCGCCCGCGATCGTGGACCAGCGCCAGCACCCGCGCCGCAAGCACGGGACCCGTCAGGTCGCGCTCCAGCAGCAGGTCCGCGGCGCCCGCCGCGGCCAGCGCTTCGGCATTCATGCGCTGGTGATCGTCGGTCGCGGTCGGCAGCGGAATGAGCACCGCGACCTTCCCCGCGGCGGTGAGTTCGGCCAGCGTGGTGGCGCCGGCGCGGCAGACGACTACGTCCGCTTGTCCGAGTTGCCGTCCCATGTCGTAGAGGAACGGCTCGACGTCGGCCTGAAGCCCCGCCTGCCGGTAGGCGGTGCGCACCATCTCCACGTCTCGTTCTCCCGTCTGGTGGACGAGACGAAGATGCGAACGGCCGGCCGCCAGCTCCGGTGCCGCCTCCACCATGGCCACGTTGATTGCGTGCGCGCCCTGAGAGCCGCCAAAAACTAAGACTCGCGTGACGGAAGTCTGGTCATCAAGCGCCGCCTCCTGATGAGATCCGGACGCCGCGAAAAACTCCGGCCGGACCGGGTTACCGCTGACGAACGCCGTCGCTCCGAAAAACGCCTGGGTCGAGTCGAAGGTCACCGCCGCCGCCTGCACGAACCGCGAGAGACATCGATTGGTCAACCCGGGCACCGCGTTCTGCTCGAGGAGCATCGTCGGCACGCCTCGCAGCGCGGCGACCAGGACAACCGGACCCGAGCTGTAGCCGCCCACGCCGATCACGAGCGATGGGCGGCGCGCCGACAGGATGCGCCAGCCGTCGAACAGGCCGAGCGGCACCAGCGCCGCCCCCCGCACGAGAGCGAGCCCCGATTTCCCTTTCACGCCGCTGCTGCGAATCAGATCCAGCGAAAACCCTTCCCGCGGGATCACCCGCGCTTCGATCCCCCGCGCGGTGCCCGCGAACGACACCAGGGCGTCGGGCCGCCGCGCGATCAGCTCGCGCGCAACCGCGATCCCCGGATACAGATGACCGCCCGTGCCGCCACCGGCAATCACGACGCGCAAAGGCGGGGCTGTCATCCGTCATCCCTCGGACGACGCGTGTTGCGACACGTTGAGCAGGATGCCCATCCCCACGAGGTTGATCAGCAGCGACGATCCGCCGGCGCTGACGAACGGCAGGGGAATCCCTTTGGTCGGCATGAGCCCGAGCACGACGCTGATGTTGACGAACGCCTGCACCGCCACCATCGTCGTCAGGCCGAGGGCCAGGAACGAGCCGAACGTGTCCGGCGCGCGGACCGACACGCGCAGGCCGCGCCACGTAACCACACAGAAGCAGATCACGACCGCGGTGGCGCCGACCAGGCCCAGCTCCTCGGAGATGACCGAGTAGATGAAGTCGGTGTGCGGCTCGGGGAGGTAGAACAGCTTCTGCACGCCGTTCATCAGCCCCTTGCCCCAGACGCCGCCGGTGCCGATCGCGATGAGCGACTGGATGATCTGGAAGCCGTCGCCGAGCGGATCGTCCCACGGGTTGAGGAACGCGAGCGTGCGGCGGCGCCGGTACGCCGAGCCCATGACGACGATGTAGATCGCGGGCAGCGCCACGAGCGCCGCGCCGGCGAGATAACGCCAGTTCAGGCCGGCGGCGAAGATCATCACGGCCGTGATCATCAGGATCGCCATCGACGTGCCGAAATCGGGCTCCGGCAGGATCAGCGCAACGAGTCCGAACACGACGAAGGCGATCGGCAGCAGGGAGTACGTGACGTCGTCGATCCGGTGCATCCGACGTTCGAGGAGCGCGGCGATGAAGAAGATCGCGACCAGCTTCGCGAGCTCCGACGGCTGAACGCCGAAACCGCCGACGCCGAACCAGCGGCGCGCCCCGTTCACCGGCGCGCGGAAGTAGACGCACACCAGCGCGAAGGCGACCAACGCCAACCCGCTCCAGATGAACGTCGGTTCGCGGTAGTAGCGGTAGTCGATCCGCATCACCACGGTGAGCATGGCAATGCCCAGCACGGCCCACATCGCCTGAGTCGTCAGAAACCGCGTAGCCCGGCCGTAGCGGTCCAGCGCCATCGGCGCCGAAGCGCTGTAGACCATGACGACGCTCAGGGCGACCAGCAGGAGGGTCGCGATGAACAGCACCTTGTCCGATTTGAGTTTTCTCGCCATCCTGTTTTTTGGTCGGGCCAGGCCTTTCAGGCCCGCCTTAAAGCTTCAGCTCGCTCGGTCCGAAACTACCCCCGGCAGCGGATATACGATCGCCATGAGCGGTCAACAGTCATCAGTCGGCCTCGGGCCGAGGCACCAACTTCCCAGACCGGGGCGGCCTGGGTTCCCAGCAGTCAGTCCTCCACCGCGAGAACCGACTGACGACTGTTCACCGCTCACAGACACCGACGCTCGGCTCAAGCCTTCGCGCTACGTAGCGCGAGCCTTTAGGCGAGCGACTTCCTCCTTGAACATCCGTCCCCGCTCCGCGTAGTCGCGGAACATGTCGAAGCTCGCGCACGCGGGCGCGAGCAGCACGACACCCGAGGGCTTGGCCAGCGCATGCGCGCGCGCGATCGCCGCCGCGAAGCTGCCGGCTTCCTCGACGTTTACGACGTCGCCGAGCGCTTCGCGCAGCAGCGGCCTCGCCTCGCCGATGGCGACGAGCGCCTTGGCGCGCGCCTTCAGCGGCTCGCGCAGCAGGCGCAGGTCGCCGCCCTTGAACCGGCCGCCCATGATCGGCACCAGATCCCGCTCGAAGCTCTCGATCGAGCGGAGCGCCGACTCGACGTTGGTCGCTTTCGAGTCGTTGACGAACCGCACGCCGCCCACGTCGGCGACGAGTTCCATCGCGTGCTCGAGACCGCGGAACGCGTCGACGGCCGCGGCCATCGCCGCGGGTGCCGCGCCGGCGATCGCGCCCACCGTGGCCGCCGCCATCACGTCGTTCACCAGATGCGGCCCGAGCAGGTGGATGACGCCGAGGGGCACGAGCCGTTCGGCGAGATCGCGCCGACGATCGACGATCCAGCCGTGTTCGACGACCGTCCCGCAATCGATCGTGCCCGCGAGGGAAAACCGGCGCGCCGTCGCCCGGCCGCGCCGCGCCATCTCGAGGACCGCCGGGTCGTCGGCGTTGATCACGGCGAAGTCGGCCGCGTCCTGGTTCTCGAAGATCCGCGCCTTCGCCGCGGCGTAGGCCGCGACGTCCGCATGCCGATCCAGGTGGTCCGGCGAAAAATTCAGCATCACGGCGATCCACGGGTGGAACGTGTCGATCTGTTCGAGTTGAAAGCTGCTCGTCTCCACGACGTGGAACGTGTCGGGCGTCGACTCGGACACCTGCGCGCTGAGCGGCGATCCGATGTTGCCGCCGACGGTCACCTTGAACCCGGCGGCCTCCAGCATCCGCCCCGTCAGCGCCGTCGTCGTGGACTTGCCCTTCGTGCCGGTGATCGCGATCACGCGCCCCAGCAGCCAGCGCGACGCGAGCTCGATCTCCGCGATGACGGGCACGCCGCGATCGCGCGCCGCCTGCACGACCGCCAGTTCCGGCGGCACGCCGGGGCTGAGGACGACCAGATCCGCGGACGTGAACGTGTCCCGCGTGTGGCCGCCCAGCTCCAGTGCGATGCCGAGACCGCGCAGCCGATCGCCCTCGGGCAGCGCCGCGCGGGAGTCCGAGAGCGTGACGAGCGCCCCGCGCCGCGCCAGCAGTTCGGCGGCCGCCAGACCGCTTCGCGCCGCTCCAGCGACGGTCACGCGTGTGCCTTCGACTGAAAAAGTCATCGCAGCTTCAACGTCGCCAGGCTGAACAGGGCGAAGATGATGCCCATGATCACGAAGCGCGTGATCACCTTGGGCTCGCTCCATCCGCTCAACTCGAAGTGGTGATGCAACGGCGCCATGCGGAAGATGCGCTGCCCTCCGGTCGCCTTGAAGTAGACGACCTGCACCACGACCGACAACGCTTCGAGCACGAAGACACCGCCGACGATTGGCAGCAGCAGCTCCTGTTTGATCAGAATCGCGACGATGCCGAGCGCAGCACCGAGCGCCAGCGAGCCGACGTCGCCCATGAAGATTTCGGCGGGGTACGAGTTGTACCAGAGGAATCCGAGCGACGCGCCGACCAGCGCGCCGCAGAACACGGTCAGCTCGGCCGCCTGGGGAAAGCGCACCAGCAGCAGGTACTCGGCGAACACGCGGTGTCCGGTGACGTACGCCAGCGCGGTGTACGCGCCGGCGGCGATCGCGAACACGCTGATCGCGAGACCGTCGAGGCCGTCGGTGAGGTTCACGGCGTTCGATTCCGCGACGAGCACGAAGACGGCGAAGAGCAGGTAGCCGTAACCGAGATCCGGAATCAGCCGTTTGAAGAACGGAAAGACGACGCGCGTGTTGTAGACGCCTTCGTGCTGCAGGATCAGCAGCACGATACCGACCGCGATGCCGATGAGGATCTGGAATCCCATCTTGTAGCGCGGCAGCAGGCCGTGGTGCGAGCGGCGCACGATCTTGAGATAGTCGTCCGCGAACCCGACCGCTCCGTATCCCGCCGTCGTCAGCACCGCGATCCAAACGTAGACGTTCGTGAGATCGGCCCACAACAGCGTCGGCACCAGCGCCGCCGTCAGAATCAGCAGCCCGCCCATCGTCGGGGTGCCGGCCTTGGGCCGGTGCGACTGCGGCCCTTCCGCGCGGATGACCTGACCGATCTGGAACTCGCGCAGCGTCCGGATGAGCCACGGGCCGAAGGCCAGGCTGATCGCGAGCGCCGACAGCGTCGCCGCCGCGGTGCGGAACGTGATGTAGCGCGTCACGTTGAGCACCGAGAGCCGCGTGTGGAACGGGTAGAGGAGGTGGTACAGCATCAGCGGCGCGCCTTGAGTCGATCCACCACGCGGTCGGTGTTCACGCCGCGCGATCCCTTCACCAGCACCAGGTCGCCGCTCTTCACGAGCGCGACGGCTGCGTCGGCGGCCTCCTCGCTCGTCGCGAAGACGTGCACGCCTGCCGCGGGGATTCCCGCCGCGATCGCCGCGTCCGCGAGCGCCTTGGCCGGCGCGCCGCCGACCGCCAGCAGCACCTCGACCCGCGACTTCGCCGCCGCGCGGCCGACTCCTTCGTGCAGCTCCGTCGAACGCTCGCCGAGCTCGAGCATCTCGCCGAGGACAGCGATGCGCCTCGCGGCAGCGCCGTTCGCGAGCACGTCGAGCGCGCGCCGGGTCGCGTCCGGGTTCGCGTTGTAGCTGTCGTCGATGACGGTGACGCCGTCCGCCAGCCTCACGATTTCACCGCGGTGCGCCGACGGCCGGAGCCCGGCCGCCCGCGCCGCGACGCTGTCCAGCGGCACGCCGAACTCCTCGGCCACTGCGGCGGCGGCGAGGATGTTCGCCAGGTTCGCGCGGCCGATGAGCGGCGTGGTGATGTCCACCGCGCCGTTGCGCGTGGTCAGGCGCGCGCTCGTGCCCTCGATGCCGCGATCCACGATCGCGCTCGCGCGGACGTCGGCCCTGTCGCCGTCGATGCCGAACGTCACCACGCGACCGCGAAACGCGCCGATCCGCGCGGTAATCCGCGGGTCGTCGGCATTCGCGACGAGCAGCGTCGACGCGCCCGCGCCCTCGAAGATTTCGGCCTTCGCGTCGGCGATCGCGTCCACCGAGGCGAAGAAGCCCAGATGCGCTTCGCCGACGTTGGTCCACACCCGGACGTCCGGCTCGGCGACGCGCACCAGCGTGCTGATCTCCCCAGCGTGATTCATGCCCAGTTCGACGACGGCAATCTCCGGCCGCTGTCTCAACTCGATGAGCGACAGCGGCAACCCGATGTGGTTGTTGAAATTTCCGCGGTTGCGGACCACGCGGTACCGCGCCTCGAGAAATTCGCTCGTCACGTCTTTCGTCGTGGTCTTTCCGGCGCTCCCGGTGATCGCCACGACCTTCGTGCCCGCCTCGCGCCGGATCCGGTGCGCCAGCTCCTGGAGCGCCACGGTCGTGTCGCCGACTTCGATGACCACCGCGCCGCGCCCCGCTGGAGCCGTGCCGCCTCCGCTCGCGGAGCCGGCCATGGCGGAGCCGCCGAAGCCACCGGCGAAGGTGGGCGCGCGAGCCGTCCATCCCCGCGGCACGACGACGCCCGCGGCGCCCGCCTCGATCGCCGCGTCCGCGAACTCGGCGCCGTCGAACCGCTCGCCGCGAATGCCGACGTACAGGTCGCCGGCCTTCAACGTGCGCGTGTCGATCGACACGTTGCCGAACGAACGCGCCGCGTCGCCGGAGGTGACCGCGCCGCCCATCAGGGCCGCCACCCAGGCGGCGGTCAGCTCGAGGGCGGGGCCCTGCGGACCCGCAGCACCGGGCGTCATTTCGCGACGCCCGACTTGGCCCGCCGGCGGGCCAGCGCGTCGCGCGCGACGGCGACGTCGTCGAACGGCAGCGTCTGGTCGCCGATCACCTGGTATTTCTCGTGCCCTTTACCCGCCACCAGCACGACGTCGCCCGCCCTGGCGAGCTCGATCGCGCTCGCGATCGCCGCCTTCCGATCGACGATGGTCAGCAGGCGCTGCGCGCGGTCGCGCCGCGTGTCGGGCGTAATCCCCCGCTGCACTTCCTCGATGATCCGGTTCGGATCCTCGCTGCGCGGGTTGTCCGATGTGATGACGATGAGATCGCTCAGACGGCCCGCGACGGCGCCCATCAGCGGGCGCTTGGTCCGATCGCGATCCCCGCCGCAGCCGAAGACCGTGATCAGCCGGCCCAGGGCGAGCGGCCGCGCCGTCTCGAGCAGGTTGCGCAGCGCGTCGTCCGTGTGCGCGTAGTCGACGACCACGGTGACTTCGTCCCTGGCGTCGGAGACGATCTGAAAGCGCCCCGGGACGCCGGCGAGCGACTCGAGGCCCCGCTCGATCGCGTCGAACGGCACGTCGAGCGCTGTCGCCGCCGAGATCGCCGCCAGGATGTTGTAGACGTTGGGCCGGCCCACGAGCTTCGACGTCACGTGCAGCGTGCCGCGCGGCGTGCGCGCGTCGAACGACAGGCCGCCAAGCGAGAACGACAGCGGCCCCGGCATGACGTCGGCGGGGCGGTTGATCGCATACGTGACGGCCCGGCCCCCGGCGTCGACCAGCGAGGCGCCGCGGGGATCGTCGAGGTTCAGCAGGCTGGGCGCGTCGCGCGGCAGCATCTCGAACAGGCGGCGCTTCGCCCGGAAGTAGTCGTCCATGTCCGCGTGGAAGTCGAGGTGATCGCGCGTGAGATTGGTGAAGATGCCTGCGGCGAACGCGATGCCGTCCACGCGGCGCAGCGACAGCGCGTGCGACGACACTTCCATCGCGCAGGCGCCGCACTGCGCGTCGACCATTTCGCGCAGGAGCGCCTGCACCTCCGGCGCTTCGGGCGTCGTGCGCGTCGCCTCGCGCATCTGGTCGCCGACGCGGTAGCCGACGGTGCCGAGGACGCCGCACCGGATCCGGGCGGCGTCGAAGATCGACGCGACGAGATAGGCGGTGGTCGTCTTGCCGTTGGTGCCGGTGATCCCGATCACGCGCATCTCGCGGCTCGGCTCGCGGTAAAAGGCCGCCGCGAGGACCGCGAGCGCCAGGCGCGCGTCCTCGACAATCGCCCAGGGCACGGGGACGCCGTCCGGCGCCGCCTCCTCCGACACGACAGCCGCCGCGCCCCGCTCGATCGCCTGGCGCGCGAACGACGCGCCGTCGGCGTGCTGTCCCTTGAGGGCCACGAACACCTGCCCCGGCGTGACCGCGCGCGAGTCGTACGCGACGCCGGCCACGACGCCCACGGCCGCCTCCGCACGCAGCGCGGCGTCGGCCTGGATGAGGCCGCGGCCGCGCAGGGCCCCGTGGAGCTCGGCCCAGGTCATGGACGGCTCGCCGTTCCGGCATGGCGCGAGGGCCAGCGCTCGAGGATAAGGCGGCACACCGATTCGTCTTCGATCGGCGCCCCGGGTGCGGGCTCTTGAGATACGACGAAGCCGTCGCCGGACATGCGGGCGTTCAGTCCGAGCTTGACGAGCGCGCGGAGGGCCTCGCGGGCGCTCATGCCGCGCAGGTCCGGCACCGTGCCGGGCGGTCCGTCGGACACGAGGCTGAAGACCGGCTCGCTCGCGCTCACGCCGGTCGGCGGCGCATGGGCGGCGGACGCGTCACGACGGGCGACGAGCACCGGGGAGGGCGGATTGACCGACGGCCCGATGCCGAGATACCGGAGAGACGCCTCGGCAATGCGCTTGAACACCGGGGCGGACACCGACCCGCCGGTCGTGAAGCCGGCATGCGGCGCATCGGTGACGACAATGATCGCGATCGCGGGATTGCGCGAGGGGATGAACCCCACGAAGGAGGCGTTGTAGTCGCTGGTCGAGTAGCGGCCGTTGACCAGCTTGGCGGCGGTGCCGGTCTTGCCGGCAATCGTGTAGCCGGGGATCTGCGCGGCCTTCGCGGTGCCGTGCGGGTCTCCGACCACGCCTTCCATGATCCCGACGAGCGTCGCGGCGGTGTCGGCGCTGATGGTGCGCCGGACGATCTTGGGCTTCACCTCGTACCGGCGGTTGTCGCGGTAGACGGCGCGGATGACCCGGGGCTCGACCATCTCGCCGCCGTTGGCGACCGAGCTGATCGCCGACACCATCTGCAGCGGCGTCACGCCGACCTGGTAGCCCATCGACACCGACGCCAGCGCGCTCTCGGTCCATTTCGAGGGGTTCCACACGATCCCCGGACTCTCGCCCGGAAAATCGGGGGACACCGGGTGGCCGAAGCCGTACCGCGCGACGTATCTGCTCAACCGTTCTGTGCCGACGCGCAGACCGATTTTGATCGCGCCGACGTTGCTGGACCGGACGATGACGTCACTGAACGACAGGACGCCGTAGTTGTGATGGCTCGCCTCGCTCACGGGTTTCGGACGGCCCGCGATGTGGATCACGCCGGGGTTCGTGTCGATCATCGTGTCGATCGGCATGACCTGTTCGTCGATGGCCGCCGACACGGTCACGACCTTGAACGTGGAGCCGGGCTCGTACAGGTCCTGGACGGCGCGGTTGCGCCGCTCGCTCTCCTGGGAATCGCGGTACGCGTTGGGATTGAACGTCGGCTCGTTGGCCATCGCCAGAATCTCGCCCGTGTGCGGATTCATGACGATCGCCGTGCCGCCCGCGGCCCGATTCGCGACGACGCCGGCGTGCAACTCGCGCTCGGCGATGTGCTGGAGGTTTTCGTCGATCGTGAGCTCGATGCTCGATCCCGACGTGGGGGGGCGCTCGAACCGGCTGAAGGCGTGGCGCCGCGCGTCGGTGTGCACCATGATCGTACCGGCTTTGCCGCGGATCTGCGGATCGTAGGTGTACTCAATGCCGCTCAGGCCTTTGTTGTCGATCCCGACCCAGCCCAGAAGGTGCGCCGCCAGCTCCTTGTTCGGGTAGAAACGCTTGCTCTCCTTCATGAAGCCGACGCCGTCCAGGTTCAGGGCGGCGACCCGCTCGGCCTGATCCGGCGCCACCTGGCGCTTCACATACGCGAACGCGCGCTTCTGGCCGAGCCGCTCGGCGATCGACTGGCGATCCTTGCCGTCGCAGTCGCCGAGCGCGTCGCAGATCTTGTTCGCGGCGTCGGCGGCGTTGTCGATTTCTGTCGGGACGGCGTAGATCGTGTCGGCGTCGACGCTCGTCGCGAGCACGCGGCCGCGGCGATCGACGATATCGCCGCGCTTGGCCGGCGATGGCTGCGTGCGCTCCTGCTGCCGGTCGGCGCGCGCGACCAGATCGGCGCGCGCGAAAATCTGCAGGTAGACGAGCTTTGCCTCGATCCCCGTCACCCAGAACGCGAGCAAGGACGACACGACGGCCACCCGACGCGTCAGGATCGGACGCCAGTCGTGCGTGGCCGCGCTCGCGGAAGTCGTCATGGTCCCTTACCGCCGGGCGACGACGGATGCCGCCGGCGGCTCCGCCGGCACGACTCGTTCGATGACGATGGCCTCGTCGCGATCGGGGGTGACGAGGTGCAGCTGTCCAATGGCGAGCGCCTCGATCCGCTTCGGCGACCTCAGCGTGTCGATTTCCAGACGCAGGCGGCGGGCGATGTCCTCCTCCGCGGTGCGCTGGCGCTGCAGCTCCTCGACCTGGTAGCCGTTGCGGAGGAGCTCGAAATGCTGCCACGCCGAGACCAGCAGGACCAGCACCAGGAAACCGGCGACGCCGATCGACTTCCAGAGCTCGCGCTGCCGCGCCTCGTCCACCTCGCGGACGATCGGGTTGTTACGGACGTCTTTCTTGATGGCGTACTCGAACGCTTCCATCAGGCCATCCTTTCCGCGGCGCGGAGCTTCGCGCTCCGCGCGCGGGGATTGCGGTCTACTTCTTCGTCGGTCGGCACGAGCGGTTTCTTCGTCAGCACCTGCACCAGCCCGTTGCGCTGCTGCAAGGCGCGCAGCGTGTGCTTCACGATCCGGTCTTCGAGCGAATGGAACGCGATCACCACCAGACGCGCGCCGGCGCGCAGCCGCCGGGCGGCTGCCTCGACGAAGCCATCGAGGCCGTCGAGCTCGCGGTTGACCCAGATCCGGAGGGCCTGAAAGGTCTTGGTCGCCGGATCGATGCGCACGTGGCCGCCCCGGTGCGGAATGGCGCGACGGACGATCGTGGCGAGCCGGCCGGTGGAGTCGACCGGCGCTTCGCGGCGCGCTTCGACGAGCGCACGGGCGATGCGGCGCGAAAATCGCTCCTCGCCGTACTGGAATATCGAGTCGGCGAGATCGCGCTCGCTCGCGCGCGCGATGAGATCGGCGGCCGTGTCGCCGCCCGTGCGATCCATGCGCATGTCGAGCGGCTCGTCGCGCTGGAAACTGAAGCCGCGGCCTGGCGCGTCGAACTGCATCGACGACACGCCGAGATCGGCGAGCGTGCCGTCGACGTGGACGATCTGGCGGCTGTCGAGCACCTCGTCGATCTCGCGATAGTCGGCGTGGACCAGCTCGACCCGATCGCCCCACGGGGCGAGCGTTGCCCGGGCGCGGGCCAGCGCGTCCAGATCGCGGTCGAAGCCGATGACTCGCGAGGCGCCCGCTTCGAGCAGGGCGCGCGAGTGGCCGCCGAGCCCGACCGTGCAGTCGACGAACAGCCCGCCCTGTTCGGGACGCAGATGCCGCAGGACTTCGGCGGTCATGACCGGGACGTGCGTCATCAGATCCCGAACTCCGACAGCGCCTTCGCGTCCTCGTCGGTGTACGGATCGCGCTGCAACTTCGCCTGCAGACGATCGTGGTTCCACGTGTCGAGATAGTTGTATTGGCCGAGCACGTCGACGTCGCCGCTGATCGCGGCCGTGTCGCGCAGCCGCGCCGGGATGAGGACGCGTCCCTGCGTGTCGAGCTCGACGACCTGTCCGAAAAAGTTCACGCGATCGAGAAAACGGAGCCGTGAGGGATGCGTGGACGGCATCGTGCCGAGCTTTTCTTCGATGTCGATCCACACGGGCATCGGATACAGGCGCACGTACTCGCCCGTCAGGCTGGTGAGGAACAGCTCGCGGCCGTACTTGCTCTCGAGGAGCGAACGAAATACGTTCGGAACCTTGAGTCTGCCCTTATCATCTATGCGGGCCTGTTCATGCCCTCTAAACACGTCCGACACCTAAAGTGCGCCCACTTTTCTCCACAAAT
This sequence comes from Acidobacteriota bacterium, assembly GCA_043783985.1. Taxonomy (GTDB): domain Bacteria; phylum Acidobacteriota; class Vicinamibacteria; order Vicinamibacterales; family CAVVIG01; genus CAVQFC01. The sequence goes on from JAYVYV010000295.1 coordinate 20,256, forward strand.
TTCCACGGAGATACTAAAGGACGGCTCGATGCGTGTCAACCGCAAAATCTAGTCGCTCAGTAAGTTACGCCTAATTTTCGCCTTTTAATCGCCTTATGACACCACGGATCGGGGTCAGACCAGGGTCAGACCTTGATCTGACCCTGATCTGACCCTTCGCCTCTGGTCGGTGTACGATTGCGCCTCCATGCTGTCCGCTCCGCGCATGACGCGACCGTGCTCGTCTGCGAGGCACAGGTGACGCACCTGCCGCGCGGGGGGACATGGCAGAGGCCCTGAACGCCGCGCAGACGTCGATCGTCATCCCCGCGTTTAACGAGGCCGCGTCGATTGCGGCGGTGGTCCGCGACCTCGCGGCCACGGCGCGCTGGCTCGAGATCCTCGTGATCGACGACGGCTCGACCGACGCGACAGCCGCCAACGCCGTCGCGGCAGGCGCCCGCGTCGTCCGCCATCCGTACAACAAAGGCAACGGCGCCGCGGTGAAAAGCGGTATCCGCCAGGCCACCGGCGTCTTCATCCTGATTGCTGACGCCGACGGACAACACCGCCCTGCCGATGCGGCACGCCTGGTGTCGCACCTCGGCGCCTACGATCTCGTGATCGGCGCGCGCTCCGGACACACGCAGGCCAGCCTCTCGCGACGGCTGGGCAACGCCGCCTTGAACAGCCTCGCCAGCTACCTCACCGAGCAGCCGATCCCCGATCTGACGTCGGGGTTCCGCGCCGCCCGCCGCGAGCAGCTGCTCGAGTTCATCCACCTGCTCCCCAACGGCTTCTCGACGCCGACCACGACGACGCTCGCGTTCATGCGGGCGGGCTACAGCGTCCGGTTCGAGCCGGTCGACGCGGCGCAGCGCATGGGCGTCTCGAAGATCCGCCTCGGCGCCGATGGCTTCAACTTCCTCTTGATCCTGCTGAAGGTGATTACCATCTTCAGCCCGCTGCGGCTCTTCGTACCGGTCAGCGCCGCGGCGTTTATCCTCGGCGCCGCCTACGGCGCATGGACCATCGTCACCCAGTCGCACGTCACGAACTCGTCGGTGCTGCTGATCCTGCTCAGCGTGGTCATCCTGCTCGTCGGGCTGGTATCCGAGCAGATCTCATCGCTGCGGATCGAAGGACGGCGATGACGGCCGCGCCGGTGCGCACCGCCCTCGTCATCGTGCCGACGTTCAACGAGCGGGACAACCTGCCCGTGCTCACGAAGGCGCTCATGGCGTTTCCGGAGGTCGGCATGCTCGTGGTCGATGACTCGTCGCCCGACGGCACCGGCGCGCTGGCCGACGAGCTCGCGCGCGCGTATCCGGGACGCATCGACGTGATGCACCGGACGGGGCGGCGCGGTCTCGGGCGCTCGTATGTCGACGGCATACGGTCGGCGCTCGCCCGGCCGGTGGACGTCATCTGCCAGATGGACTCGGATCTGTCGCACGACCCGCGCCATCTGCGCGACCTGGTCGCGGCGAGCGAACACGCCGACGTCGTGATCGGTTCTCGGTACATCCCGGGCGGCGCCGTCGTGAACTGGCCGTTGCGGCGCAGGCTGCTCAGCCGCTTCGCCAACGGCTACATCCGGCTCGTCACACGCCTCAGCACGCGCGACTGCACCAGCGGCTACCGCTGCTGGAGGCGCGACGCGCTCGCGCGCGTGCCGCTCGAGCGGTCCAATTCGGAGGGCTACTCGTTCCTGGTCGAGATGCTGTTCGCGGCGGCGGCCGCGAAGCTGACGTTCGCAGAAGTCCCGATCACGTTCGTCGAACGGCGGCAGGGCGAGTCCAAGCTGTCGAAGGCCGTGCTGCTCGAGTCGGCGATCACGCCGTGGCGGCTGATCGCCTCGCGAAACACGGCCCGCCCCACTGGGGATTGAGCCCTGTTCGTGCTATGGTTTAGGGACATTTTGCATGTCTGCCGCCCCCGCTGAAAAGCCCGCGGGTCTGAGCGTGTTCTTCCCGGCGTACAACGACAGCGGCACCATTGCGAGCATGGTGATCCGCACCGTCAAGGCCGCCTCGGAACTGACGCAGGACTTCGAAATCATCGTCGTCGACGACGGAAGCGCGGACAGCACCGCCGAGATTGCCGACGAGCTCGCGCGCACGTACCCGCAGGTGCGGGCTGTCCACCACCCGATCAACCGCGACTACGGGGCGGCCCTGCAGACCGGCTTCCGATCGGCGACCAAGGAGCTGATTTTCTACACCGACGGCGACGCGCAGTACGACCCGGCGGAGCTCGCCGTGCTGTGGGCGAAGATGACGCCGCGGATCGATCTGGTGAACGGCTACAAGATCAGCCGTTCGGATCCGTTCCACCGCGTCGTCATCGGACGGGTGTACCACCACATCGTCAGCCTGCTGTTCGGGTTGAAGCTGCGAGATGTCGACTGCGACTTCCGGCTGATGCGCCGGACGATCTTCGAGCGCATCAACCTGGAGAAAACGAGCGGCATCATCTGCGTCGAGATGATGAAGAAGATTCAGGACGCCGGCTTCCGTATTGCGGAGGTGCCGGTGCATCACTTTCACCGGGCGTTCGGGAAGTCGGAATTCTTCAACTACCGGCGCCTCGTCCGCACCGGACGGGATCTGCTGAAGCTCTGGTACGCGCTGGTGATTCGCCGTGAGCACGATCGACCCGGCGCGACGCCGCTGGCCCTCCGGTCCGCCGATCCGGCCAACCGCGTATACCCGACCCAGCCGCGCACGTGACCGCAGAGTACCGCGAGTTCTACCGCGGCCGCGCCGTGATGATCACAGGCGGCCTCGGATTCATCGGCAGCAACCTCGCGCGCGCGCTCGTCGATCTCGGCGCGAACGTGCTGCTCGTCGACTCGCTCATCCCCGACTACGGCGGCAACCTCTTCAACATCGACGGGATCGCCGATCGGGTGCACGTCAACCTGGCCGACATCCGCCAGCAGTCGACGATGAACCATCTCGTGCGCGACCGCGACGTGATCTTCAGCCTCGCGGGGCAGGTGAGCCACATCGACAGCATGCGCGACCCCTACACCGATCTGGAGATCAACTGCCGCAGCCAGCTGACGGTGCTCGAGGCGTGCCGCCACCACAACCCGAAGGTGAAGGTCGTGTTCGCCGGCACGCGCCAGGTGTACGGCAAGCCCGATTCGCTGCCGGTCAACGAGCGCCATCTCGTGCGGCCGACCGATGTGAACGGCATCAACAAGGCGGCCGGCGAGTACTACCACCTGGTCTACAACAACGTGTTCGGCGTGCGCGGCTGTTCGCTGCGGCTGACCAACGTGTACGGCCCGCGGCAATTGATCCGGCACAACCGCCAGGGGTTCATCGGCTGGTTCATCCGCCTCGCCATCGAGGACCAGACGATTCCGGTTTATGGCGACGGCTCGCAGCTCCGCGACTTCGTGTACGTCGAGGACGCGGCGGACGCGTTCCTGCGGGCCGGCGCCAGCGACGCCTGCAACGGCGAGGTGTTCAACGTCGGGGGCGACGAGGCGGTCAGCCATCGCGACCTCACGGCGCTGCTCGTCGAGATCGCCGGATCGGGCCGCGTGAAGTACGTCGAGTGGCCGGCTGAGAAGAAGGCGATCGACATCGGGAGCTTCTACGCCGACTCGACCAAGTTCAAGACGACGACCGGCTGGGCGCCGACCGTCCCGCTCACCGAAGGGCTGCGCCGGACCATGGCTTTCTACCGTGAACATCTTGACCAGTACGTCTGCGATGAGGCGCCGCCCCCGTGAGCGCGTTCCGCATCCCGTTCCTGTCGCTCGTACCGGGCGAAGACGCCGACGACGTGCGGCGCGCGATCGATCGCGTGATCGAACGCGGCTGGTTCGTCCTCGGACCGGAGGTCGGCGCCTTCGAGCAGGAGTTCGCCGACGCCTGCGGCGCCGCGCACGCCGTCGGCGTCGGCACGGGGACCGACGCTATCGCGCTGATCCTCCGCGCGCTGGGCATCGGCGCCGGCGACGAAGTGATCACGTCGCCGCTGTCGGCCGCCTACAGCGCGCTCGCGGTCATCATGGCCGGCGCGCGGCCGGTCTTCGCCGACATCGATCCGCGGCGCGCCACGATCGATCCGGCGCGAATCGCCGCGCTCGTCGGCCCGCGCACGCGCGCGATCCTGCCGGTGCACCTCTACGGACAGCCGGCGGACATGGCCGCGATCGAGCGCGTCGCTGCGCGCCACAACCTCGCCGTCGTGGAGGACTGCTGCCAGGCGCACCTCGCGACATCGGACGGACGGCCGGTGGGCACGATCGGCGTGGCCGGCGCGTTCAGCTTCTACCCGACCAAGAATCTCGGCGCGCTCGGCGACGGCGGCGCCGTCGTCACCAGCGATCGCGCGCTGGCCGAGCGCGTCAGGCGGCTGCGCAACGGCGGCCAGACCGACCGCTATCATCATGAGGAGCCGGGCATCAACTCCCGCCTGGACGACATCCAGGCCGCGGTGCTCCGGGCGAGGCTGCCGAGGCTCAGCGCGTGGACGGAGCGCCGACGCGCGCTGGCGGCCCGCTACCGCGTCCAACTCGCGGGCGCCCCCGTCGAGCTGCTGCCGGAGCGCGATCAGGGCCACGTCTACCATCTTTTCGTCGTCGCCACCGGCGATCGTGACGCGTTGCAGGCCCATCTCGCCGCCGATGGCGTCGAAACGCTTGTTCATTACCCCGTTTCGATTCCGCAACAGCCGGCCCTGGCCGCCCAGCGTCCGGCGGATTGTCCCGTTGCGGCGCGCCTGTGCGGCGCGATACTCTCGTTGCCTCTTCACCCCGCGTTGCGCGACGAAGAGGTCGACGAGGTTGCCGCGGCGGTGCACGCCTTCCAGCCGCGGACCGTGGTTTCCTGACGGAAAGGACAGCTGAGTGCGAGCGTTGATAACTGGCGGGGCCGGGTTCATCGGGTCCCATCTCTCCGAAGCATTGCTCGATCAGGGACACGAAGTGCTGATCCTCGACAACCTGTCGACCGGATCCATCGAGAACATCGCCCACCTGAAGGGGCGGGCGGGCTTCGAATATTTCATCGACACGGTGACCAACGAGCCGCTGCTCGCTGAGCTCATCGATCGCAGCGACGTGGTGTTCCATTTCGCGGCCGCGGTCGGTGTCAAGCTGATCGTCGAGCAACCGGTCTACACCATCGAGACGAACGTGCACGGCACGGAAGTGGTCCTGAAACACGCCAACAAGAAGAAGAAGCTCGTCGTCATCGCTTCGACGTCCGAGGTGTACGGCAAGAGCGAGGATGTCCCGTTCCGGGAAGATTCGGATCTGGTCCTGGGCCCGACGCCGAAGCACCGCTGGGCGTACGCCTGCAGCAAGGCCATCGACGAGTTCCTCGCGCTCGCGTACTGGAAGGAGCGGAAACTCCCGGTGATCATCGTCCGCTTCTTCAACACCGTCGGGCCGAGACAGTCGGGCCAGTACGGGATGGTGATCCCGAACTTCGTGCGCCAGGCGCTCGCCGGCGAGCCGATCACGGTGTTCGGGGACGGCACCCAGCAGCGCGCCTTCACCCACGTCGCCGACGTCGTCGGGGCGCTGCTCAAGCTGGTCGCCGAGCCGAAGTCGATCGGCCAGGTCATCAACATCGGCAACAAACACGAGATCACGATTCAGGCGCTCGCCGAGCGCGTGCGCGAGCTGAGCGGCTCGAATTCGATCATCAAGCGCATTCCCTACGACGAGGCCTACGAGTCGGGATTCGAGGACATGCCGCGGCGGGTGCCGGACCTGACGCGGATCAAAGGGCTGATCGGATACGAGCCGAAGCACGAGCTCGACGAGATCCTGGCGCAGGTCATCGATTACTTCCGGAAGAAATAGAGCGCGCGCCCCGGGGTATACTGAAAGGGCACCATGAAGACTGCACTCATCGGCGTCGCCGCCTGGCTGTTCGCGGCCTCGACGGCGTCCGCTGACGTCCACCTCAGCATGCAGAACGGACGCGTCTCGCTCGTCGCGAAGGACGTGACCGTCCGGCAGATCCTCACCGAATGGGCGCGGGTCGGCCAGACGAAGATCGTGAACATGGAGCGGGTGCCGGGCGGGCCGGTGACGCTCGAGTTGACCAACGTGCCGGAGGCGCAGGCGCTCGAGGTGCTGCTGCGCACGCTCAGCGGCTACATCACTGCGCCGCGCCCCGTCGAAGCGGCGAACCTCTCGCGCTTCGATCGCATCATCATCATGCCCACGCTCGCATCCGCCAAGCCGGCGACGGCGTCGGGGTCGGCGCCGCCGCCGGTGTTCCAGCAGGGCCCGCAGTTCACC
>JAYVYV010000296.1:0-9106 GCA_043783985.1 Acidobacteriota bacterium
GATCGCGACGGTCGGCGGCGTGGTGTCGTTGGCGACGGTCACGCTGACGGTGGCGGTGCTGCGGTTACCGGCCGCGTCGCGCGCGACGGCCGACAGCACATGCGCGCCGTTGGGGACGGTGGCGCTGTTCCACGTCACCTGACACGGCGCAACGCTGGACTCCGCGCCGAGGGTGACACCGTCGAGGGTGAACTGCACGCCGGCGACGCCGATATCGTCCGCGGCGCTGGCCGCGAACGCGATCGTGCCGGTGACGGTGGCGCCGGCCAGCGGGCTCGCGATCGCGACGGTCGGCGGCGTGGTGTCGTTGGCGACGGTCACGCTGACGGTGGCGGTGCTGCGGTTGCCGGCGGCGTCGCGCGCGACGGCCGCGAGCACATGCGCGCCGTTGGGCACGGTCCCGCTGTTCCACGTCAGCTGGTACGGCGCGACGGTGGCCTCGGCGCCGAGGGTGACGCCGTCGAGTGTGAACTGCACGCCGGCGACGCCGATATCGTCGGATGCATTGGCCGCGAACGCGATCGTGCCGGTCACGGTGGCGCCGGCCAGCGGGCTCGCGATCGCGACGGTCGGCGCGGTCGTGTCGTTGGCGACGGTCACGCTGACGGTGGCGGTGCTGCGGTTGCCGGCGGCGTCGCGGGCGACGGCCCCCAGGACGTGCGCGCCGTTGGGGACGGTGGCGCTGTTCCACGTCACCTGATACGGCGCGACGGTGGACTCCGCGCCGAGGGTGACACCGTCGAGGGTGAACTGCACGCCTGCGACGCCGACAGCATCCGACGCGGCGGCGCTCAGCGTGAGGGTACCCGTGATCGCGGCGCCCGGTGCCGGACTGGTCAACGCGACGGTGGGCGCGATAGTGTCGTTGAAGACCGTCACGCTGACGCTCGTCGTGGACTGGTTGCCGGCCGCATCACGTGCGATCGCGCCCAACAGGTGCGCGCCGCTCGCCGTCCCTGTGCTGTCCCAGTTCACCGAGAATGGCGCCACCGCGGCGTTGCCAAGTGTGACGCCATCGAGTGTGAACTGCACGCCGACGACACCGACGTTGTCGAAGGCCGTGGCCGAAACCTGGAACGTGCCCGTGACAACGGCACCCGCCAGCGGGGTCGAGAGGGTAACGGTCGGCGCCGTCGTGTCGAGTGGAGGAGTGATGGCCGGCACGTGAGTCCGCAGACTCTCGTAGATATTGACGCGGCCGTTACCCAGTTCCAAGCCCGCCTGCCTCGTCGCCCCGTCGTCGAAATACCGGCCGGCCAGCCGCTGATCGACTGTCGGCTCGAGTTGCGCCAGCAGCGCGGCAGCGCCCGCCATCAAGCCCGTGCTGAACGAGGTGCCCGAGACCGCGGCGTACCGGCGGCCCGGATAGAGCGTGATCAGCGTTTCGCCAGGCGCCGCGAATTGCACCAGATGGTCGCCGTAATTGGTGAAGCTGCTGCGTCCGTCGAGCATGCTCGTCGACCCGATGGCCATCACGTTCCGGTAGCCGGCCGGAAAGACCACCGCGCTTCGGCCCGCGTTGCCGGCGGCGGCGAGACAAATCACGCCGTGCGCGCTGGCATAGTCGATCGCGTGCGTCAGTTCGGCAGACGAGTTTACCGAGCTGAAACTCATGTTGATGACTTTGGCGCCGTGGTCGACCGCGTAGTAAATCGCGCGCTCGATGTCAAAGCTCGACGAGGTCCCGTCGGCCCTGAACACTTTGAGCGGCATGATCTTGGCGGCCGGCGCCACAAGGTGGACGAGACCGGCCACCATCGTTCCGTGACCGAAGGCCTGCGGCAGCAGGCCGAGGTTGACTCGTGCCGCGGTCGCGGGATCGACCATCACGAGCGTCGACGGGTTCACCGGGACCGGCGCGCTCGGATTGACGATGGACACGCTGGCGGATTCGAGGATCTCGATAAGTGAGGAATTCAGATCCGCCCACTCGGAGGCCGGCCCCTCGAGATCGCGGGTGAAGTCGTACCCCGTAACGAGCGATCCTGCCAGCGCCGGATGGTGCGCATCGACGCCGGTGTCGATGATCGCCACCACCACGCCTCTGCCGTCGGCAAGCCGCTGGGCCTGGGCCAGCTGAATGAGGCCCATCACTGGTTGACTGGCATAGCCAGTCCAGACGTCGCTGCCGAAATAGCCGATCACCGTGCGCGACAGCGATTCCAGAATCTCGATGAGGGAGGAGTTCAGCTGCGGGCTCGACCCGACTTCCGAGACGACAGACGTTCCGTTGATGTCGAAGTGCCAGACATCCGGATCGGACCGAACATCGACCAGCAGTTGCCGTGCGAAGATGTCGAGGGAATCGCCCAAGACCGCGTCCATCAGCTGCGCGGGAACCGGTCCGCGCACGAGAAAGACATCGTGAACGTGCGTCGCATCAACTGGACGGACGACCGTGAGGCCGTGTCGGAGCGCGATCGCCGCAACGCGATCCGCCGGGGCGCACAGGATGAACTCCGCCTGATCCGTGAACGTACGGGTGGCAATCTGCGCGAGCGTCGGTTGACCGAAGCTCAGCACACTAGCAAGCAGCAGCAGTCCGGACGCCGTTCGAACGATCGATCGTGTCCTCATGTCCCTCGATGACGAAGTGCCCAATGAAACCGCGGACGGACGAAAAACAGCCTGCGCTGCGGAGCGAAAACAGTCTGCGCTTTGGAGACCGATAGCGTAGCTGAATTTCGTCCAGGTTGCGCAGGATTTCAGGTGGTTTTGGCGAATTATTTACGCGCGATCCACCAGCCTGTTTTTCTCCTCCGGCGGCGCTCCGGCGAGCCGGTTCAGTGACACTTCGATACGTTTGCCTGGGGGGGCAAGGGCGACACAAAGACGAAGGTGTCGCGCGGGCGGGTAATCCATCTCGAATTCGCCGAAGCGGTTATAGATCGCGTGCGCAACGATAGTTTTTCGGGCCATTACCAGAACCGGAGCCCCAGCCAGAGGCCTGTCCGGATCCTCGCGATACGTCAGCTGACCCACGAGCGTGACCAGTGGCGACTCCTTTTCCTGTTCGGCGCGCAGATCCAGGAGGAAATCTCCGGCTTCGAACACCGTATGGTGCGAAACCCGATCTTCGGCCCGGATGCCGGCCGGGAGCGGGTCGTGGAAGCTGTCGTAGAGGAGCCGCGCGACCAGCCCAACCGTCGAAGACTGCGGCCGATGCACGGCGCTCAGCGCCTTGACGCACCGGACAACGTCAGGGGGAGGCTCATAGAGGCTGTCCGCCCGCGTGAACGCGGTGACGCGCTGCATGAGCCCGACCGTCGTGCCGCAGCGGCGGCAGCCGGTGGCAAGATGCGACTCCATGGCCATCCGATCCGTGTCGGTCGCGCAGCCCCGCACGAAATCGGTCCAATCGCTGATGTCAAAATGCTTCATGCATTGCTTCCCACTCTTATAGGGTTCTTCCCCGGCCGAGAAATATACGGGGCGATGGATGACGACTGGTTGACCTGTCCCACCAGCACGAAAGGCGCCCAATAGAAGGGGTGCGGGTACTTCGCTCTGAGGTCCTGCATCGCCAGCTGCGCCGCCCGCGCCTTGTTCGGGCTCGACCGCAGGTTTCGGTAGAAGGACTCCATGAAATCGGCGGTGCTCATGTCAAAGGCATCCCACAGCGTCACCAGCACGGCCTGTGCGCCCGCATAGAGGAGCCCGCGAACCAGCCCGACCAGCTCGTCTCCGGCCACGACCGCGTTGAGGCCCGTGCTGCACCCGCTCAGCGTAACGAGCTCCGCGGACAGCTTGAGCTCGTAGAGATCGATCACGTTCAACGGCCCGCTCCCCAGCCGGATTGACGAGAACATCGGGTTATCGCGCCGGAAGAGTCCGTGCGTCGCCAGGTGGATGAACGGGCTGGTCGGCCCCAGCGTCGACAGACGTTCTGCGGTCGCCTCCTCGCCGAGGAACACGCGCGCGCGCGGGAACGCGCGGGACACCGCCTGAATTTCGTCCACGATGTGCGGCGCGCGGGCGTCTGGTACGCCCATGAGGAGCGCCTCGCCGTCGGCTCGCGGCCGTTTCGCGCAACACAGACGATACACGCTGGCGCTCGGCGCGTACGAGATGGTGAACGCGTCGACCAGAAAGCGCGTCCCGTCGAAGAGCGCATGAAACGGCACGGAGTGCAGCAGGCCGTGCGGAACGATCACCAGGTGGTCGGCCTGCAGCCGATGGCGGATCGGCGCGACGAGCATCGTGTACAGCTCGGCAAGATGCGCCCCGGCGGCCGCCGGGAACCGATCGGGCGGGGCGCCGGGGTACCGCGCGCCCAGGGCACATTTCGAGAGCTGGAACTGGAGCAATCGCAACACCCGACGCACGGCGGGCAGGGACGCGACCGGCGCGATGTGAAGGTGCTCGCGGCTGACGACGCATGCGTAGATCTGCCCGCGAGCCTCGTAGTACTCGAGCAGGACGGTGCCCGGCGTCAGGACCTCGCGGATTTCTTCCAGGGTGAACGCCGCCCCTCCCTGCACTGCGGCGAATTCCTGATCGGCGGCCCGCAGGGCCTGCACCGACTTGATGAAACGGTTCTCGAGCGTCCGAGCGCGCCGGCGCAGCGTGTCGATGCGCCGCCCCGATCGGTTCTCGCCTTTGAGCTCCTCCAGTTCGATCTGCCGGGTGTGCCAGTTGATTTGCTGGCGCAGGCGCGGCACCTCATCCCCCCGTGCGCTGTCGACGCGCGGCGCCAGGGTGCCGGCCCGGAAGGCGATGAGGTCCGCAAGGCTGCGCGATTTCGACTGCTCGATGTGGCCGAACGCCGCGTCCTCGCGATCACGCTCCGGTCCGGTCGTGAGGCCGATGGCGACCAGGCTCTCGTACACGGCGAGCTTGTCTTTGAGGAACGCGACGCGCTGATGCTCGGCTCCAAGATGGGTGCGGAGCTGCTCGAGGCCGGCGCGCGATCGTTCGTACGCCGTGTAGGCGCCCCGGGGATCGCCCTGGGCTTCGCGAATCAACCCGAGGACGAAAAAGGACTGGTAGGTCAGCATCGGCGACTGTGTGGTCCCGGCTCTCGCCAGCGCCGATCGGCACGCCCGTTCAGCCGCGCGCGGATTCCCGGCGTCGAGCTTCAGCCGGGCGAGCAACAGCTCGCAGAGCGAGGCCTTGCCGGGCAGCGACGCGCGCGTGAACAGCTTCAGCGCGTTCCGGCACAGGCGTTGGGCGTCGAGATTGCGGCCGTCCCGGTAGAGCACGAGCGCTTGATAGAAGTCCACCAGCGCGAGCCAGACCTGGTTGCCTTCGCCGGTGAACAGCTCGCGCGCCTTCCCGAAAAGCTGGAGCGCCCGTTCGGTCTCTCCCTCGCGGCTGGCCGCGGTCGCCAGGTTGGTCATCGACATCGCCGCTTCGTAGGCCAGACCAAGCTTCTCGAACCGGATGACGGCTCGTGCCGCCAGTTGCTTGGCTTCGTCGTTGAGGTTCAGATCCAGGTACAGCTCCGCTCGATCCATGTCGCAGAGCGCGCGATGGAACGCGTCCCCGACCTCGTCCGACTGCTTCTCGGCGGCGCGATACAGCTCGAGCGCGCTCGTGTATTCGCCGCGCAGGTAGTGGAGGTAGGCGATGTTGTAATCGATCTGCGCCACGAGCAAGGGCATGTCGTGGATCTCGCAATACCGCCTCGCCTCGAGGTGCATCTTCAACGCGGTATCGAACTCGTTCAGGTGGGCGTAACACACCGCCATGTTGCCAAGCACGGCCGCCACGTCCTGCGGCTCGCCCACGCGTATGAGTCGCTCGTGCGCGCGCCGGTACAGCGCCAGCGCCTGCTGGTAGCGATTCTGCCGGCCGAAGATATTCCCGATGTTGCAGTCCAGCCGTGCGAGCAGCAACGTATCGCCGTGCCGCTTGAAGATCCGGCGAGCCTCTCGCGCCGACGTCAGCGCGGCGTCGAACCGTCCGAGATAGATCAGGCTTTGCAGCGCGCCGCCGCTCAGCGTGCGACCGACGTCGATCTCCTGACCCGCCCTTCGGAACAGGTCGAGGGCGGCGAGGTACCGCTCGAGGGACTCGCTGTACTTGCGCCCGATCAGCAACACGTGACCCATCGCGCGCAGGCTGTGCGCGCGGGAGCGATCGTCGCCGAGCTCGCCGGCCAGCCATGCCGCCGCCTCCGCCAGCCGCTCCGCCCGACGGAGGTCGACGCGCGCGATCCGCACGACCCGCTCGTTCACGCCCTCGACCACCTCGGGGCCCCAGAGCTCGCGCTGGCGCCGGAGCAGGCCGATCATGGCGCGGCGGCTCGTCTGCGATGCCAGCCGATCGATGAGCGCTCCGACTGCGTTTTCCGCATCGACCATCAGTACCCCATCTCGTGCAGGGCCTTCTCGAGACGCTGAAGGCAGCGGCCGCGGATAAAACCGATCGACCCGACAGCCAGCCCCAGACGGCGCGCGACCTCCTTGTAGGGCAGGGGCGGCTCCACGTAGAACAGCAGCCGAATCATCTCCTGACAACGCGGCGGCAGTCCGGCGGTCGCATCGCGCACCATCTGGTCGTGCTCCGCCGCGTCGGTCACGTCGGACCCGTCCGTCGCCTCGACCTCGAGGTCCTCGACGTCCACGTTGGTCTGCTCGCGGTCCATCCGTTTCTGATGCTTGCGCTTCCAATGGAACGACTGGTGCGCCGCGACCGTGGCGATCCAGCCGCGCAGCGCGCCGGCCTTGCGCAACTCCGGCAGATGCGAAAACAGCTCCAGGCACACGAGTTGAAAGATATCGGCGGCATCCTCGGGGCTCGCGCGGTACCGGATGGGAATCGAGTAGATCAGCCGCCGGTACTTGTCGATCAGCGCCGCCCACGCGTCGTCGTCGCCCTTGAGGCACGCGCCAACGAGCCGTTCGTCACTCCATCCAGCGTGGGGGTGGTTCAGCGGGCTGCGCGGCGTCACGGCGCGCGTCGCGATCGTTGTTGACGCCAGAACAGCTCATCGACGTTCCAGAGGGTGTGGTGGTCGAGAACCGCCGGCCGAAAATTGCCGAGCTCTTTGCTGGCGCCGACCAGGACGTTGGGACTGGCCAGAAAGATCATCGGCACGTTGCGCGCGACCAGCTCCTGGACGCGGTCGTACAGGCGCTTGCGCGCGCCGACGTCCAGCGTCGTGAGCTGCCGCCGCATCAACGCGTCGATCTCCTCCTCCCACGGCGTGGCCGGATGGGTCTGCTCGGGGTGCCACAAATGCGTGCCGCCACTTGACAGCCACACGTTCATTTCCGCGCTGGGGTTGGCATCGCCATTACCCAGGCCCAGGACGCACGCGTCGTAGTCGTGCGTCTTCAACAGCCGATCGACGAGCGCGCGCAGTTCCAGCGTGACGACGTGCACGTTCATCCCAATCTGCGCCAGATCCTCCTGGATGATCGTGGCCATCCCGATGCGTTCGTGGTTGCCGGCGTTGGTCAGGATGCTGAACTCGATCGCGTCGCCCGACGCATCGAGCAGCGCGCCCCGCGGCCCCCAGGAAAACCCGGCAGCCCGCAACAGCCGGCGGGCGCCGTCCAGGGATCGCGCCGGGTGCGGAATCGAACGATTGACCCACAACGTGTTGCCCGGCGGCACGTGGCCCCACAGCGGCGTGGCGCGTCCCTGATAGACGAGGCGGACGATCGCGTCCCGGTCGATCGCCATCGAGACCGCCTGGCGGAACGCCACCTCACGGAACCAGCGCTGCTTCCGGCCCGTCTCGCGAAGGGCTGGACCGAGATCGTTGAGGTTGAAGAACAGGAAGTTGTAGTCCAGCCCGGCGCCGAGATCGAAGAGGCTGTAGGACGCGGTCTGCTCCGCCTTTTTCAGGACGCCGAAGTTCTCCGCGCTCAGACGCGAGGCCACGTCGGCTTCTCCGGTCCGAAAGCGGATCGCCTGCGCATCGTCGCTCGCGACGAGGGTGAACACGACGCGATCGAGGTACGGAAGGCGCTGGCCGGTACGATCGGCCTTCCAGTAGTACGGATTCCGTTCGAGCACGATCCGCTCGCCCGGCACGTAGCCCTTGAAGCGAAAAGGACCCAGCCCCGCCATCTGCGCCGCCGGCGTCGCCATCCCCCAGGCCTCCGCGAGACGGCCCTCCGTGAACACGGACTCGAGGAGGTGGCGCGGCAGCATCGCGACGCCGTCGAACAGCCGTTCCGCGCCGGCGTACGGCTCGGCCAGATCGAACTGGACCGTGGACGGGTCCACCTTGCGCACGCCTACCGGTTGTCCTCCGACGACGAGCAGATCGCGTTGAGGCGACCGGAGGTTGAGGTCCAGATACACCCGGAACGAGAACAGCACGTCGTCGGCGTCGAACGGATGACCGTCGGAGAAGCGAATCCCGCGGCGCAGAGTGAGGGTGTAGCGACGCCCGTCGGCAGACGAGGTCCAGTCCCGGGCGAGCGCCGGTTCCGTGCGCTGCGTCTCCCGGTTGATGTGAATCAGATCCGCGGTCGTGCACTTGATGATCTCGCGCGAGACGCTGTCGACGGCGGTGACCGGGTTCAGCGTCCTGGGTTCGGCGCGCTGATTGACGACGAGCTGCCCGCCGGCGCGACCGACGGGTGCGCGCGAGACGAGAAGGTCCTCAGCTCCCGCCGCCGCCGACGCCCCGCCCGCGAGGACGATCAGCAGCAACACGGGACCGAGAGAGCGTTCCGGGCTCCGCCTTGCCATGCGCGTCATCACCATCTCTTCAATTCGACAGAGGAGCCAGCACTTGATGGAGTGCGTTCGACAGCGCGTAGTACAGCAGAAAGACAGGGATCAACGCAATTCCTGGCAACAACATCCACCAGTATGACGTCAACACGGCGTATCGCTGCGCGGCGGCCAGCATGGTGCCCCAGCTGGGCGCGGGTTCCCCGACGCCCAGCCCGAAGAACGAAAGCGTGACTTCGGCGAGGATGTATTGAGGGATCAGCAGCGCGAGCTGCGTGACGACGAGCCCCGCCGTCTGCGGCAGGACGTGCCGCCGCAGGAGATAAATGTCGGTCGCGCCGAATGCTCTCGCGGCCACCACGTGATCGCGCCGCGTGCCGCTGAGCACCACACCTCGAATCAATCGCGCCGGCCGGGCCCAACCGATGATGCCGATGACGGCCACGATCAGGAGAAACGCGCGAACGGG
>JAYVYV010000297.1:0-3469 GCA_043783985.1 Acidobacteriota bacterium
CAGAGCATCGGACAGTCGTAGTACGCGAACACGAGAACGACCGGTCTGTTCCCGAAGTAGTCGCCGAGCCGCACGGCGGCGCCCGCCTCGTTGCGGAACGCCGTGTCGAGCGGCAGGCGCTGGTCGATGTTCTGGTCGAAGCCGATCTCGCGCAGCGCGTGCGGCAGCGCCGTCGAGACGAGGCCGGGCTCCTGCTTGTAGCCGGCCGTGGCCGGGCCGGAGGCCATCTGTCCCGCCGCCTTCGGCGGCAGCACAGAGGACACGAAGGTGACAAAGGACACGGAGACGAGGATGCGGGCGACCCGTTGTGCCCTTTGTTTCCTTTGTGTCCTTGTCATCGATCCAGTCATCGTGCCTGCTCGTTTCTCGAGGGCAGGCCCCGTTCCAGAGTGAGTTTCATCGCCGCCTCGATCGGGATGCGGACGACGCCGGCGTTCTTGTCCACCCAGCCGTAGGATCCGAGCAACTCCTCCTCTTTGGCGCGGAGGTCGGCCATGTCCTGGCGCGGGTCGGTCTGCAGCCGCGGCTCGGGCGGCTCGCGGTGGCCTTGCGAGGCGGCCAGCGGGTATTCCGTCGGCACCGCCACGCCCTCGCGGGCGTTGAAGTAGCCGAACAGCACGTAGGCGAGCAGGTGGATGATCGTGGCCACGACAACCAGCGCGCCGCCGAAGCCGAGGACGCCGACGATGTTGACGTCGCTCTGCTCGTGGTTCTCGGGGTGCTCGTGGTTCTCGAGGTGCTCAGGGTTCGCACGGTGCTCAGGGTTCGGACGGTTCCCGCGGTTCAGATCGGCCATGGCTAATGAGCCGTCCTCGGCGGCGCGCCGCGCTCGATGATGCGTCCGAGCGCTTCGTCGAATTCCGGATCGTGCACGGGCAGAATCGCGCGGCCGCGCAGCTGCCGGATGAAGCAGCCGACCCAGATCGAGCCGAGCGACAACGGCACCACGATGTCGAGCCAGCTGACCGCGATCCCGTGCTGGTGGAATTCTGGAGCGATGAGCCAGAAGAGATCGATCAGCCGCACGAGCAGCACGAAGACCGCGACCTTCACGAGCAGCGCGGGCTGCCGCTTGACCTGACGCGAGAGCAGCACCACGAACGGCGCGACGAAGTGCGCCACGATCAGCGTGATGCCGACGAAGCGCCAGCCGGTCTGCAGCCGGTGCATGTACCAGGCGATTTCGACGGGCAGGTTCCCCGACCAGATGATCAGGTACTGCGAGAACGAGAAGTACGCCCACAGCATCACGAACGCCAGCATCAGGTTGCCGAGGTCGTGGAAATGCGCGGGGACGATGATGCGGTCGAGCGGCGCCCGGCGGCTGAGCCACACGAGCACGACGATGAGGAACGCGAGCGCCGAGAGCCCCTGTCCGCCCATGATCAGCACGCCGTAGATCGTGGAGAACCAGTGGGGCTCGAGCGACATCATCCAGTCGAACGACGCGAACGTGATCGTGAAGCCGTAGGCGAGCAGGCCGCCGCCGCTGATCATCTGCATGCGCCGGGCGAGCCTCTCGTCGGCGGTCCGATCCTGCCGGAGCGACCAGCGGTTCAGGAAGTAGGCGAGCGCGTTCCAGGCCAGGAAGTAGACCGCGGCGCGGACGAGGAAGAACGGCGTGTTCAGATACAGGTGTTTGTGCTGCAGCACCTCGTCGTGCGCCACGAGATCGGCGTTCGTCCAGACGTAGAGATAGCGCATGCCGAACGCGATCGGCAGGAACAGCAGCGTCATCACCGGCAGCGTGCGGGTCGCCGCGCCGATCGGCCGCCGGATGACCACGCCCCAGGCGCCGCCCGAGAGCTGATGGACCATGCCCAGCGCCAGGCAGCCGAGCGTGACACCCAGGCACAGCATGTACGCCATCAGGTACGACTGCATGAACTGCCCGACGTCGACGAACAGCCCGACGAGCGACAGCACGGCGCCCGCCGCGCCGGCCAGCAGGCAGCGGCGCTGCAAGCCCGCGAGCTCGGGGATCGCGACGTCGGCGGTCTGTGAGAGCGGCGTCACTGGAGGCGGCTCCGGTCGGCCGCCGGCACATCGGCTGGCGTCGCGTGTTCGCTCAGTTGCAGCGCGCGAATGTAGGCGGCGATCGCCCAGCGATCCTCCGCCTTGATCTGCGCGGCGTAGTCGGGCATCGCGCCGAATCCGTTCGTGATGACGTCGAAGAAATGTCCGGCCGGCGCGCCGCGCAGCCGCTCCTGGTGCAGCGACGGCGGACGCCGGTAGCCGCGGCGCACCACCATGCCGTCGCCCTGGCCGGTGCGGCCGTGGCACGGGGCGCAGTAGATGTTGAAACGCTCCCGGCCGCGCGCCATGACCGGCGCGTCCACGCGCATCGGGAACACGTCTGCGTCCTCGCCCTTCACCTTTCCCGTGTACATCAGCTCATCGTCGTGCAGCTGTCCGCGCGCGACCGTTCCCTCGACCACCGGCCGCGCCGACCGCTCGTCGTTGAAGAAGGCCGACTGGCGCAGCGGGACGTACTTCGGCTGATCGTGCATGTCCTGGCGGCAGGCTGAGCCCAAAAAGAACGCGGAGCCCGCCAAGCCCGCGAAAAGAAATATCTTTGCGGCCTTTGCGCGCTTTGCGTTCTCCGCCTTGAGATCAGTCCGCAACGGCCGAGACCTCCCGCGGGTTGAGCGTTTCCATGAACCGGCGGGTCGCGTCGAGATCGAACTTCGGATCCTTCGACTCGATGCAGAGAAAGAACCTGTTGCGGCTGGCCAGCGCGAACCGCGGCAGGTTGAAGACCGGGTGATACGGCATCGGCAGGCCGTTGAGGGCGAGCATCCCGAGCACGCACGACAGCGCCGCCGCGAGAATCGTGCACTCGAAGGTCACCGGGATGAACGCCGGCCAGCTGTGCAGCGGCTTGCCGCCGATGTTCAATGGATACGCGACGACCGACGACCAGTACTGGAGCGTGTAGCCGCCGATGCAGCCGACGAGGCCGCCGATGAGGACGATGAGCGGCAGCCGCGTGTGCCGCGAGCCGAGCGCTTCGTGCAGCTCCTCGATCGGGAACGGCGAGTACGCGTCCATGCAGCGGTAACCCTCGCGGTGCGCGCGTTCGGTCGCCGTCACCAGCGAGGTCGGGTCGTCGAACTCGGCCATCAGGCCGTAGATCACTGAGGGCTTCATTCCTCACCCACCTTGGCTTCGGGAAGAATCGTCCGCATCTCGAAGATCGAGATCATCGGCAGGAAGCGCAGGAACAGGAACAGGAGCGACAGGAACAGGCCGATGGTGCCGAGGAACGTCGACCAGTCCCAGAACGTCGGCGCGTACATGCCCCACGACGAGGGGAGGAAGTCGCGGTGCAGGCTCAACACGATGATCACGAAGCGCTCGAGCCACATGCCGACGTTGACGATCAGCGAGATGATGAACAGGCTCGGCACGCTGGTGCGGATCCGCTTGAACCACAGCAGTTGCGGGATGACGACGTTGCAGAGGATCA
>JAYVYV010000298.1:0-3464 GCA_043783985.1 Acidobacteriota bacterium
CCCCGCCGCGAGCGCGGCGATGGCGAACAGGAAGGCGAAGACGATGAGGCGGGGGATGGCGGTCGGAAGCGCGGGCGGCGCGAACAGGGCGTCGAGCGATCGCGCGTAAGCGGTGGTGACGGCCGTCGAGGCGGTCGTCAGGCTGACCAGGGAGAGCAGCACGCCGGCGAGGGCGGCCACGACACCGACGGCGAACAACGCCAGCGGCACGGCCAGGAGCCCGGCGGCGACGATCAGGGCCCAGCCGGCCACGCGCAGCGGTCCGCGCCACCGATAAGCCTGCGCCACGCCCGCGTGTTTCCACAGCCCGTCGCGGTCCCAGAGGCGCTGCCCCCCGTCGACCGCCGCGAACATCGCCCCCACCGCGCCGATGCCACGGCCCGCGACGAGATCGATCCGGACGCCCGCCTCGTGGAGCGCGCGCAACACACCCGCGTGATACGCCCCGGCGGTGCCGGTCCCTGTCAGGACCAGGGCCGTGCGCAGACGCGTCGAGTAGGGGCGGTCGAGCGAGTCTGAAGTGATCACGCGGACTGACGGGAACAGGTCACGGTGTCTGACCGGCGCCTAGGCGTCGTGAATGGTAACGAGCTTGACGAGCTCGAAGCGGCGCTCGGTGCCGTCGGGGCGCGTGACGACAATTTCGTCCCCTTCTTCCTTGTTGAGGAGGGCCCGGCCGATCGGCGAGGCGGTCGAGATCATCCCCTCCTCGACGTTGGCATCCTCCGGCATCACCAGCTGGTAGACGATGGTCTGGCCCGCCTCGTCGTGGAGCGTCACGGTCGCACCGAACCCGACCTTGCCGTGGGGGATCTTGTCGAGGTTCATCAGCTGGATCTGGCTGACACGCATCGTCAGCATGCTGATCCGCGACTCGACGAGACGCTGCCGTTCTTTGGCGGCCTGGTACTCGGCGTTCTCACGCAGATCGCCGAGCTCACGGGCGCGCTTGATCTCTCGCGGCAGCTCGGTCTTCAGCTCCTTGTCCAGAAGCTGAATCTCGTCCTCGAATTTTTTCAGAAGCCGCGCCTTCACGACGGTGATGGTATCAGAAAAGGCGCCCGAGGGGCGTCGCCGCGGGCGACCGCGAACGCGCAGCGATCGGGGGAATGGGAAAAGGGGCCCCGGCGAGCGAAGTAAAGAAGGAATAATAGGCTCAGATGGAACGGATCAGCAGCCGTCAGAACCCGGTCGTGAAGCGGTTTCGCGATCTGGTGCGGGCGGCGCGGCCGGTGGCGGGCACGGCGGGGCTGGGGGGGCACGCGATCGACGTGCTGCTCGACGGCGAGCACCTGGTGCAGGAAGCCCTGCTGTGCGACATCCCGATCGAAATCGCCGCGTTCTCCGACAAGCAGCTGGGCAACGTGCTCTCGCCGGTGGCGCGGATTGCCAGGGATGTCACGAGCCGGGGCGGGCGCGTCCTGGTGGTGAGCGACCAGGTGCTTGCCGCGATGAGCCCGGTCCAGCATCCGTCGGGGGTGGTGGCGATCGCGCGGGCGCGTCCGGCCGACGTCCGCGTCGTGATGGCTACCGTGACCGACCTGCCGCTCGTACTGGTGCTGGCCGGCCTGCAGGACCCGGGCAATGTCGGCGCGATCATCCGGGCCGCGGCGGCGTTCGGCGCGTCCGGGGTGGTCGCGATTGAAGGCTCGGCGAACCCGTTCAGCTGGAAGGCGCTGCGCGGCGGCATGGGCGGCACGTTCCGGCTGCCGATCGCGGCGCGCGGCTCGCTCTCTGAAGTGGTGGCCTCGGGTCGCGAACTCGGGGTGAGGCTGGTCGCCGCCGTGCCCCGCGGCGGCACGCCGCTGCCCCAGCTCGACCTCCGCGCGCCCACAGCCATCGTGCTCGGCGGCGAAGGGGCGGGCGTCCCTCACACCACGATGGCGGCGGTCCACGAGACGGTCACGATCCCGATGCAGGCGCCGGTCGAATCTCTGAACGTCGCCATCGCGGCGGCGCTCATTCTCTACGAGGCGAGCCGCCAGCGCCAGGACTCCCCCGCCACGTCGCCCGGGCCGTCCGGAGGCCTGCGCTGATGGACCTGTTTGGCGACGACGAACCGCCGGCTCATGCGGCGGAGCCAGACCTCGACCCGACGGTGACCCCGGGGCGCGCCGCGGGGGCGGCGCCATTGGCCGAGCGGATGCGCCCGCGCACCCTCGACGACATCGTCGGCCAGGAAGGGCTGCTCGGGCCGGGACGTCCGCTGCGCGCGGCCATCGAGCATGACCGGCTCCGATCGATCATCCTGTGGGGGCCGCCCGGCACGGGCAAGACGACCCTGGCGCGGGTGATCGCGAGCGCGACGCGCGCGCACTTCATCGCATTCAGCGCCGTCATGTCGGGGATCAAGGAAATCCGTGAGGTCATGGCGGAGGCCGAACAGGCGCGCCGCCGCTCGGGCGGCCGGACGATTCTCTTCATCGACGAAATCCACCGGTTCAACAAGGCGCAGCAGGACGCCTTGTTGCCGGCGGTCGAAGACGGCCTGGTCACGCTGATCGGAGCGACCACGGAGAACCCGTACTACGAGGTCAACTCGGCGCTCGTGTCGCGGATGCGGGTGCTGGTGCTGGAGGCGCTCGGGCCAGACGACATCGGCTCGTTGGTCGACCGGGCGCTCGTCGATTCGACCGGGCTCGCCGGCCGCGTGACGATCGTTGAGGATGCTCGCAAGGCCTTGCTGATGCGCTCAGGCGGCGACGGACGCCATGCGCTCAACCTGTTGGAGGCGGCGGCGGCAAGCGTGGGCGACGGCGAGGCGATCAGCCTGCAGGACGTCCAACAGGCAGCGGGCGGGCGGCCGATCGTCTACGACCGCGACGGTGACGCGCACTACGACACGATCTCGGCGTTCATCAAGTCGATGCGCGGCAGCGACCCGGACGCGGCGGTCTACTACTTGGCCGTCATGCTGCAGGGTGGTGAGGATCCCAAGTTCATCGCGCGGCGCATCCTGGTCGCCGCGTCCGAGGATGTCGGAAACGCCGATCCACGGGCGCTCGAAGTGGCCGTGGCCGCAGCCCGCTCGGTCGAGTTCGTCGGGATGCCCGAGGCCCGGATCCCATTGGCGCAGGCCGCGATCTACGTCGCGCTCGCGCCCAAATCAAACGCAGCGTACACGGCGATCGGCGCTGCGCTCGAGTCCGTCGAACGCGAGGGCCCCAAGCGGCCGCCGCTCTCGCTGCGCGACTCGAGCCGTCCCAACGCCAAGCACTTCGGCCACGGCGAGGGCTACCACTACCCACATGACTTCCCGGACGGCGTGGTCCACGAATCGTTGATGCCCGAGGGCATGGAAGGCCGCCGGTTCTACGCCCCAACCGACCGCGGGGTCGAGTCGGAACTCGCCGAGCGCCTGCAGCGCCTGCGCGGCGACGAGCCCGACGCTCCCGCGGTCCCGTTCTAGTCGTGCGCGCTGCCTTCTCCCCCTGAAAAACGGGGGCTTGCAACGAGTGCCACAA
>JAYVYV010000299.1:0-3462 GCA_043783985.1 Acidobacteriota bacterium
CAATCCGCAATCCGCAATAGAATGTCGCGTGCACGTGCTCGCGACCGCGCTCGGCCTGAGCCTCCTCGGCAGCATCGGCGGTTTCCTCGTGGCGTGGACGCTCGTGTCGTTCCCTCCGCACGTCCGTACCCGTCTCGTGCCCTGGCTGGTCAGCTACGCCGTGGGCGCGCTGCTCGGCGTCGCGCTGCTCGACATCCTCCCCGAAGCGCTCACGCTGCTCGCGCCGCAGGCGGTGTTCGGTACGCTGCTCGCCGGGATCCTGCTGTTCTTCACGCTCGAGAAGCTCGTGCTGCTCCGCCATTGCCACACCGATGAGTGCGAGGTGCACGGGGCGACGGCCCCGCTGCTGTTCGTCGGCGACGGGCTTCACAATTTCATCGACGGCGCGATCATCTGCTCCGCGGTGATCACGTCCGTGCCGCTTGGGATCAGCACCGCGATCGCGATCGCCGCTCACGAGATTCCGCAGGAGGTGGGGGACGTCGCGATTCTCCTCGCGTCGGGATACAGCCGCGGGCGGGCTCTCCTGCTGAACGTCGTGACGGGTGGAGCCAGCCTCGCGGGCGCGCTCGCCGCCTTCGGCGCGGTCCAGATCATTCCGAGCGTCCGGCCGTACGTGCTGGCCATGTCCGCCGCGAGCCTCCTGTACATCGCCATGTCGGATCTGATTCCGAACCTGCACAAGGGCGCGACCGATGCGAACGCGCTGCGACAGGTGCTCCTGATCGCCGCCGGCATCGGCACCATAGTCTTTTTCGAGCGGATGATTGGGTAAATGGCCATCGACAAGATGAACCTCGCCACGGTCGAGAAGATGTGGCGCCGCGAGGTCGAAGCCGCGGCGACCTACAAGCATCTCGCGAACCGCGAAACCGATCAGAAGCGCCGGGACATCCTCATGCGCCTCGCCGAACAGGAGGACAAGCACGCGGCGCGGTGGTCCGAACGCATCGCCGCGTCCACCGGTCGCGTGCCCGATCCCAAGGAGGTCGAGCGCGGACTCTCGTGGTTCCAGCGCATCTCGGATCCGAACGTCGTGCTGCACCGGCTCGAGCAGGAGGAAAACAAAGCCGAGGCGGAATACGAACAGCTGATGCAGCGGCTGAGCGACCCGACGGATCGGCAGATCGCCGAAGAGGCGATGCTCGAGGAGCGCGATCATGCCGTCGTGCTGCGGACGCTGGCCGGCGGCAAGATTCCGACGCCGCGGTCCACGCTCGACTCCATTCTCGGCCGCGAACGCTGGCACGTTCGCGGCACCGGCTGGATCGGCGACGCGATCTACGGCGTGAACGACGGCCTCGGCGCGGTGTTCGGCATCGTGTCGGGCATGGCCGGCTACACCGGCGGCAGCGAGGTCGTGCTGGCCGCGGGGCTGGCGGGGACGCTGGCGAGCGCACTGTCGATGGGCGCGGGCGCGTACCTGTCGTCGAAGTCGCAGCGCGAGGTGTACGAGTCGGAGATCGCGCGCGAGCAGGCCGAGATAGACGAGGACCCGCACGAAGAACTGCTCGAGCTCGAGCTGTTCTACCAGCTGAAAGGCTTCTCGGCGGAGGAAGCCCGATCGATGGCCGAGCGGCTGCAGAAACAGCCGGAGCAGTTCCTGCGCACCCTCGTCCACGAAGAGCTCGGCCTCAACGAGGCGAGCTTCCCGAACCCCTGGCGATCGACGCTGTCGGCGAGCGTCTCCACCGCGATCGGAGGCTTCATCCCGATCATCCCGTTCTTCTTCACGGTGGGAATGCCGGCCGTGGTCGCGTCCTTCGTCATCAGCACCGCCGCCCACTTCGTCGTCGGGGCGTCGAAATCGCTCGTGACGACGCGCTCGTGGTGGGCGAGCGGCGGCGAGATGACGATGGTCGGCGTCATCGAAGCGGCCGTCACGTACGGCCTCGGCCGCGCCTTCGCCCACCGATGAGGTGCACCGCCGCCGGCGTCTTGTCCGGAGGACACCTCGACTTCAGCGCCTTGCGCGCAGAAGGAAAAACACCGCCATTTCCGGCAGCCGGCGCTGGCACTCCATTTGCCCCTTTGGGAAGCGGCGCGAGCCACTCAACCGAGGCGTCGGAGGTGCAAAATGTTCAGGAAATTGTGTGCGTGTGCCGCGGGACTGCTGCTGACGGCGACCGTCGCGTTCGCCGCGCAGGACGGACAGGGCGACCGAAAAGACTTCCAGGTCGCGAAGGACATCGCCAGGAGCGTCCAGCGTTACTCCCAGTTCTCGATTTTCGACGACGTGAGCGCGAACGTGAAGGACGGGCTCGTCACGCTGACGGGCAAGGTGACGATGCCGTACAAACGCGACGACATCGAGAAACGGATCGCGAAGGTCGACGGCGTCCGGGGCGTGAACGATCAGATCAGCGTGTTGCCGGTCTCTCAGTTCGACGACGACCTGCGGTACCGGATTGCGCGCTCGATCTACAACAACTCGAACTTCTGGAACTACGCGATGATGCCGAACCCGCCCATCCATATCGTGGTGGAGCACGGGCAGGTCACGTTGACCGGCGTCGTGCAGAGCGAGGTGGACCGGATGCTGGCGCGATCCCTGGCGACCCAGTTCGGCGCCTTCTCGGTGACGAACGCGCTGAAGACCGACGCCGAGCTCAGCGACGCCCGTGCCAAGTCCGAATGATCTGAGGGTTCATCTGGAGGCGGGCGCCGTGACAACGGCGCTCGCTTACCCCGCGGCAGGCGAACGCCGGCCGGGGGCCACGCTCATCCTCGGACACGGCGCGGGCGCCGGCCAGCGCAGCGCGTTCATGGTCGATTTCGCGAATGCCCTGTCGTCGCTCGGCATCGACATCGTCACCTTCGATTTTCCCTACGTGGCGCAAGGGCGGCGGATTCCGGATCGCGCGCCGGTGCTCGAAGCCTGCTACCGCGCGGTGATCGCCGCTACGCAAGCGCGGGGTGACACGGAGCGCCGCGCGCTGTTCATCGGCGGCAAGTCGATGGGCGGGCGCATCGCGACGCAGGTGGCGGCAGCGGATCCGCAGCTGTCGCTGGCGGGGCTCGTGCTGCTCGGCTACCCGCTGCATCCGCCCGGCAGGCCGACCGAGCGTCGCGACAAGCATCTGCCGTCGATCGGGCGTCCCATGCTGTTCGCCCAGGGCGCGCGCGACGCGTTCGGGACGCCGGACGAGCTCTCGCCCGCCCTCCGCGCCCTGCAGCCAGCGCCTGTCGTGCATGTCGTCGCCCACGGGGATCATTCGTTCAGGCTGTCGAAAAAGAATCCGGCCGCGCAGGCGGAGGTGTACGCCGACGTGCAACGCGCGATCGCCGCTTTTATCGCAGCGGCAATTCCATGACGTCGCCGCCGTGCGAGAAGCCGTGGCGCAGGTAGAGCGTCGTGCTCCGGCCTGACGGCCAGAGCACGACGCGATCGACGCGGTCGGCGCGCGCCCTGGCGATCGCGGCCTCCAGCAGCCGCATGCCCGTCCCTCCCCTCGCGGACGG
>JAYVYV010000300.1:0-3458 GCA_043783985.1 Acidobacteriota bacterium
GGCCGCGTGCGCGCTCTCGCCGACGAACTTGTACTCCACCGAGACCAGGCCGTTCTGGTCGCCGTCGCCCCAGTTGACGCCGAGGTTGTCGCCGACGTGGGCGAAGATCGAGATGTCGACGTCCTTGAACATGCCGGCGCGCACGTAGTACGCCTTGGTGCCCACCAGTTCTTCCGCGATGCCGGGCCAGAGCATCAGCGTGCCCTGGAGGTGCTGCTGCTCCATCACTTTCTTCACGGCGAGCGCCGCGGCGATCTGCAGCGGCATCCCGGAATTGTGCCCTTCGCCGTGGCCGGGCGCCCCCTCGATGATCGGATCGTGGAACGCGACGCCCGGCTTCTGCGACGCCTGCGGGATGCAGTCGACGTCGGAGCCGAGGGCGATCACCGGCTTGCCCGAGCCCCACCGCGCCGTCCAGGCGGTCGGAATCCCGGCGACGCCGCGCTCGATCCGGAAGCCGTTCTGTTCGAGGATGCCGGTCAGGTACTTCGTCGTCTCGTATTCCTGGAAGCCGAGCTCGGCGAAGCTGAACACCGTATCGTTCATCTTCTGGATGTTCTCGCCCATCGCATCGACTTCCATGCCGACGTTCTGCTTGTATTGCGCGAGCTGCGGGCTGACCGGCGCGTCCGGCGCCGGCCGCGCCGGCGGCGGCGCCTGCGCGTTCAACGACACGGTGGCGACGACGGCGGCGAACGCTGCCCATTTCACGACGCGCATGAATGATTCTCCCGGGCCCTCGGCCCTGAGCCCTCAGCCCTCAGCCCTTCTATTTCCCCGGCTTGACGGTGGTCGGATACTTGATGCCGAGCTGATCGAGGTAATTCTTGTACTTGCTCGGATCGTAGTAATACTTCTTCATCTCCGGCCGGTACTTCTCCATCCGCTCCTTGTTCAGCCAGATCGCCGGCTTGTCCTCGGGACGGAGGAACGACACGTACTTCTTGTTTTTGGTCTGCACGTTGTTGAAGTAGTCCCACGCCTGCGTGACCAGCTCGGGGCGCGTCAGCAGATCGATCACCGTGAGCGCGACCACCTTCGCGCCGTACTGGATGCCTTTGTGCGCGATCGGCGTCGCCATCGAGATCGCGTTGGCCCAGTTGTGTCCCGGGCCGGCCTGGATGTTCGACGGGTAGTTGATTGTCACGGTCGGCACGTTCCACGAAATGTCCCCGATGTCGTCGGAGCCGCCGCCGCGCTTCTCTTCATCGGGAATGACCTCGCGACCGCGCATCGGGTTGATCGTCGTCGCCAGGCCGGTCTCGGGGACCTTCATCTCGCGCTGCACCGCCTTGGCCAGCGCCTGGTCCGCCTCGCTCCACGTCGGCAGGCCGACCTTCTCGATGTTGGCGTGCATGGTTTCGGCGACGGTCTTGTTGAAGTGTCCGGGCCACGCGGAGCCGAGCAGCTTCATCGAGACGTCCGTGTCGGTCATCATCGTGGCGGCCTTGGCCATCTGGTTGCCGATCTCCCAGAGCTTCTTGATCTCCTCGTAGCTGGTCTCGCGAAAGTAGTACCAGACCGACGCGTTGGGCGGGACGACGTTGGGCTGATCGCCGCCGTTGGGGATGACGTAGTGCGAGCGCTGCTGGATGCGCAGATGTTCGCGGCGGAAGTTCCAGCCGATGTCCATGAGCTCGACGGCGTCGAGGGCCGAGCGGCCGCGCCAGGGGGCGCCCGCCGCGTGCGCGCTCTCGCCTGTGAAGTCGTACTCGACCGACACCATGCCGTTGCCGCCGCTGTCGCCCCAGCCGACGTTCATGTTGGCGCCGACGTGCGCGAAGATGCAGACGTCGACGTCCTTGAACGCGCCGGCCCGGACGTAATAGGCCTTGGTGCCGAGCAGTTCCTCGGCGACGCCGGGCCAGAGCCTCAGCGTGCCCTGCAGGTGCTGCTGTTCCATGACTTTCTTGACCGCGAGCGCCGCCGCGATCTGAAGCGGCATGCCGGAATTGTGTCCTTCACCGTGCCCCGGCGCCCCATCGATGATGGGCTCGTGCCAGGCGACGCCGGGCTTCTGCGACGCCTGCGGGATGTCGTCGATGTCCGAGCCGAGCGCGATGACCGGCTTGCCGCTGCCCCACGAGGCCATCCACGCCGTCGGGATCCCCGCCAGGTTCTCCTGAATCGTGAAGCCGTTCTGCTTGAGGATGGTCGTCAGGTACTTCGACGTCTCGAATTCCTGGAACCCCGGCTCCGCGAAGCTGAACACCATGTCGTTCATCTTCTGGATGTTCTCGCCCATCGCGTCGACTTCCATGCCGACCTCGCGCTTGAACTGATCGGTGCGGGGATTCGAGACGGCGGCGGGCGCGGGCGCGGATTGCTGCGCGGCGGGCAGCGACACGGTGAGCGCGAGAGCCGCACCGACGAGCGGCAGCAGTCGAGACGTACGCATCAACCCCTCCAAGGAATGCGGCGATTGTAGCTGGAGGCGCGGGGCGGGCCTAGTAAACAAACGTCTCGCCGGGCAGATGCGGCGTGCTCGACGGCGCGACACGCGCGTGAGTGACATTTTCGTAGGCCGACGCGACACGGATCAGCGCCGGTTCGCTGAATGGACGGCCGAGCATCTCGATCGCGATCGGCAACCCTCCCCTGGTCAGTCCGGCCGGCAGGACGATGGCCGGCAGGCCGGTGACCGAGCTCAGGGGGTTGTCGCGCGGTCCGCGGTCCCCGTCGCCGATCAGCGGCGCGCCGAGCGACTTGAACGGGTACACGAGCACCTCGACCGAATGGCGATCCATGAGATCGACCAGCGCCTGCCGGTTCGCGGCGCGCGTCTTTAGGCGATCCAGATACTCCGCGTTGGCGTCGAGCGGCCCGACGGTCAGCGCCTGGCGCAGGCGCGGCTCGAGACTCTTGAGGAATTTTCCCGACGCGACCAGTTCGGCGAGGCTCTTGACCGGACTTGCCGGCCCGCGGCGCGCGAGGTAGGCGTCGAGCGTGACGCGCAGCTCGAAGTCGTTCACCCGCAGGTTGGGAAACCGATCGATCAGATTCGTCCCGGTGGTCAGGCCGTCGACGACGACCGCGCCCTGCCGGCGCATCACCTCGATCTGCCGGTCGACGAGCGCGCTGCCCTCGGCGAACGCCTCGCCCGTCCGGAACAGCTCGCGCAGGACGCCGATGCGGCCGGTGAACGCGCCGGCCGACAGGTAGTCGGTGTAGGGACGCGGATCAACCCTGCCGGCGCTGTCGGCGGTGAACAGGTCGTCGGGATCGATGCCGCGGAGGTAGGTCAGGAGCAATGCCGCGTCGGCGACCGACTTGGCGTGCGGCCCGACGCGATCCTGGGTGAACGAGATCGGCAGGACGCCGGCGCGGCTGACCAGCCCCTGCGTCGGTGCGATACCGACCAGCGCGTTGTTGCTCGCCGGGCTGCGGATCGAGACGCCGGTTTCGGTGCCGATGCCGATCGGCGCGAAGCCCACGTTCACCGACACGCCGGTGCCGCC
>JAYVYV010000301.1:0-9056 GCA_043783985.1 Acidobacteriota bacterium
GCGTCTCGCCGTGGGCGATCTGCCACGCGAGCGTGCCGTTGTTCATGTCGAGCGCGGTGATGCGGCCATACGGCGGCTTGATGAGCGGCAACCCTTGAATGTTGGGGCCGCCACCGCCCTCGCCTCCGCCGCCGGCGGGAGCGCCGCCACCGCGTCCGCCGCCCGCTGCGGGAATCGGTGACCCGGCTGCACTGATGGCGTAGCCCGCGCCACGACCGCCACCGGCATCTGCCGCCGCCGCACCTCCCGCACTGCTCGGGCTTGGCGTCGCGTTGGGGTTTCGCGCCGTCCCCTGGATCCAGTCGAAGTCCGATTTGGTGGGATCGGGCTTCACCAGCCCGAGCGGCGTGGGACTGGTGTTCGTGAAGATGTAGAACATCTTCGTTTCAGGATCGAAGGCCCCGCCCTGCCAGTTCGCGCCGCCCGTCGCGTTGGGCAGCATCAAGGTCGCGAGCGGGCCCGGCCATGCGCTCACGACCGGCGGTGTGAAGATCGGTCCGATCTTGTAGTTGGATACGAGCTTCACCGCTTCGGCCCGAAGCGCCGGCGTGAAGTCGATCAGATCGTCGATCGCGACGCCTTGCCGCTCGAACGGCGGCGGCTTGGTGACGAACGGCTGTGTGGGCGAGTACCACTCGCCCGGTACCGTGCCCTTTTCCACCGGCCGCTCCTCGATCGGCCAGACCGGTGCGCCGGTGATGCGATCGAACACGTAGATCCACCCCTGCTTCGTCGGCTGGCCGATGGCCTTGACGGCGCGCCCGTTCACCGTGAGATCCATCAGAATCGGCGCGCACGGAATGTCCATGTCCCAGATGCCGTGGTGCACGAGCTGGTAGTGCCATTTCCGCTGGCCGGTTTTCAGATCGACCGCGACGAGGCTCTCGCCGAACAAGCCGTTGCCCGGCCGATGGCCGCCGTAGTAGTCGCCGGTCGGCAGCTCCACGGGCAGAAACACCGTGTTGGTCTCTTCATCGATCGTCATCTGCGCCCAGACGCCCGCGTTGCCGGTGTAGGACCACGAGTCCTTTTCCCACGTGTTGTTGCCGAACTCGCCCGCGAGCGGAATCGTGTGGAAGATCCACAACCGTTTGCCGGTGCGCGCGTCGTAGCCGCGGACGAACCCTTTTTCGTGAATCCTGCTCTTGGGCGCCCCGCCCGGCAGGTGCGCCGCGCCGACGACGATGACGTCTTTCGCGATGATGGGCGTGGCGTGCAGACCCATCTCCCCGGTGACGATGTCGATCGGCTGGTCGTCGTCATCCTTCAGATCGACAACGCCGTTCTTGCCGAAGCCGGCCGCGGGCGCGCCGGTCTTGGCGTCGAGCGCGACCATCTGATAACCCGGCGTGACGTACACGATGCGCGCCTTCTCGGTCGCGGTACCGGGCCAGTAAGACAGGCCGCGCCCGGAGAGCTGGCGGGGCGCCGACTCGCCGCGTTTGCCTTCGTTCTCGCTGTGCATCCACAGCATCTCGCCGGTGCCGGCATCGAGGGCCACGACCGCGCGGCGCGTGCCGACGGTCGAGTAGACCACGCCGCCGACCATCAGCGGCGTCCCCTGGAAGTTGAATTCCGGCCGCGGTCCCAGCGCGTCGGTCTTGAACCGCCATGCGACCTCGAGCTTGTTGAAGTTCTCTTTGGTGATCTGGTCCAGCGGCGAGTACCGTGTGCTGGCGAGATCGCCGCCGTAGGTCGTCCATTCGGCGCCGGCCGGCTTCGACTGGCCGCGCAGGCCGGCGGTGGCCCCGGCGAGCAGCAGAAGCGGCACCACGAGGCGGAGTTTTCCCTGAATCATGCGCGGCATCATATCGCGATTCGCGCCGGCGCCAACCGGCTTCCTGCACCTCGGCCACGTCGTCAACGCAGTCCGCGTGTGGGGCGAAACGCGCGCGCGATCGGGGACGGTCCTGCTGAGAATCGAGGATCACGATCGGCAGCGCAGCCGCCCGGAGTTCGAAGCGGCGATCCTCGAGGATCTCGCCTGGCTCGGGTTCGCAGCCGACGAGCCGCTGGTCCGCCAGAGCGAGCGCGATGACATCTATTTACACGCGCTCGACAACCTCCGTCGTCAGGGGATCGTCTACGCGTGCGACTGCACGCGGTCGTCGATCGTGGCCGCGCGGGCCGCCCTGAAGGGCTGCGCGACCGACGATGCGGCCGACGTCGCGCAGGCCTTCAAGCCTGCGGACGCCGAGCTGTGTTACCCGGGCACGTGCCGCGATCGCGGGCTCGCCGAAGGCCCCGGCCTCGGTCTGCGCGTGCGGCTCGAGCCCTCCGTCCAGCGCTTCGTCGATCTCCGCCTCGGCCCGCAGGAGCAGCGGCCGTCGGAGCAGTGCGGCGATCTGCTCGTGCGCGATCGCGACGGCCACTGGACGTACCAGTTCGCCGCGACGGTCGACGACTACGCCCAGGGCGTGACGCTCGTGGTCCGCGGCGTCGATCTTCTCACCTCGACCGGCCGGCAGATCCAGCTCGCGCGGCTGCTCGGCCGCGTCGAGCCGCCCGCGTTCCTGCACCACCCGCTGATCATGAAGTCGCCCCCGTCGGCCGGGGGCGCAGGTGGGGCAGGCCAAAAGCTGAGCAAGTCCGACGCCGACACCGGCATCCGCGAGATGCGCGCGCGGGGGTGGACGTCCGCGCAGGTGATCGCGCGAGCGATGGCGCTCGTCGCGTCCGGGTAAAGCCGGACCCGATCCGACCCGACCCACCCGACTGACCTGATCCGTCCGCCCTACCCGACCCAACCCATCCACCCGACTTCCCGTATCATGGCGGGTCATGAAGACACGATTTCTTGCCGCGCTGCTTCTCGCCGGCTCCGTTTCATTTGCGCCGGTGGCGCACGGCTTCAGCCCCGTGGATCACGGCGACTGCGCGCAGCTCACGCAGTTGCAGCTGCCCGATATCCGGGTGACCGAAGCGGCCGCCGTTCCGGCGGGCGCCGGCACCATCAAGGTGGCGCATTGCCGCGTCGCCGGCGTCATCGGCACGGAGATCAAGTTCTCGCTCCTCATGCCCGACGCGTGGAACCGCAAGTTCCTGATGGGCGGTGGCGGCGGGTTTGTCGGAACGGTGCAGAACCAGGCGCAGTCCGTGGTGAACGCCGGCTACGCGACGGCCGGCACCGATACGGGTCATGCGGGCGGGACGACCGACGCGACCTGGGCCCACGACAATCTCGAACGGCAGGTCAACTTCGGCTACCTCGCCGTGCACCGAACGGCGGAAGCATCCAAAGCCATTCTTCGCAGCTATTACGGGTCGCCGCAGACGCGCGCGTACTTTTCCGGCTGCTCGAACGGCGGGCGCCAGGCGCTGATGCAAGCGCAGCGGTTTCCCGACGATTTCGACGGGATCGTCGCCGGCGCGCCGGCGGCGGACTTCACGGGCATCGGCGCGCAGTTCATCAAGGACGTGCGGGCGCAGTTCCCGGATCCGAAGAACCTGACGCCGCTGCTCTCGCCCGAGACGATGAGGACGGTGGCCGCGCAGATTCTCGACGCGTGCGACGCGCTCGACGGCGTGAAGGACGGCGTGATGGAGGATCCGCGGCGATGCAAAGTCAACGTGTCGACGCTCACCGGATTGAGCGCCGCGCAGCAGGCGGCGCTGAAGACGATTTACGCTCCGACGCGCGCGGGCGGCGACACCGTGTTTCCCGGGCAGCCGTTCGGCGGCGAAGGCGACAACGCCGGGTGGCCGGCGTGGATTTCCGGTGCGGCCCCGGCGCCGGGTCAGGCCGCGGCCCCCAGCCTGCGCTACGCGTTCGGCACGCAATTGTTCAGATATCTCGTGCTCGACGATCCCGACTGGGATTACACGAAATACGACTTGTCGACGTTCAGGTCGGACTCGAAGCGGGCCGCGTCGTTTCTGAACGCGACGAACCCGGATCTGGACGCGTTCAAGGCGAAGGGACACAAACTGCTGCTGTGGCACGGTTGGTCGGATGCGGGGCTGTCGCCGCTCGGCACGATCAAATATTACGAGAGCGTGCAGGCCCGCGATCCAAAGCTGGACGAGTACGTGCGTCTGTTCCTGATGCCCGGCGTGCTGCACTGCGCCGGCGGCGCGGGCCCCGACAACGCGGACTGGGCCGCGGCCATCGACGGCTGGGTGGAGAGCGGCAAGGCGCCGGCGCGGGTGATTGCGCAGAAGGGAAGCGGCGCGGCCGCCGCGCGCACGCGCCCGTTGTGTCCCTATCCGCAGCACGCGGTGTACGTGGGAACCGGCAGCACGGATCAGGCGGAGAATTTCGCGTGCAAACCGTGACGCGATCGATCGCAGGCGAGCCATACCTAACGAGGATCACGCAATGAAGATGACACGGATGATGAGCGTTTCTATCGCGGCTGTGGGGTCGGCGCTGATGCTGTCGCTGACGGGCGGCGCCGCGGGCCCCGCATGCGATCCCGGCAATGGCGGCCTCACGCTGCCTCAGGGGTTCTGCGCGACCGTCGTCGCTGAGAACCTGGGATCGGCGCGGCACCTCGTGGTCGCGCCGAACGGCGATCTGTTCGTGTCCCTCAACGGCCGCGGCGGGGCGGGCGGCGTCGTCGCGCTGCACGACAGCGACGGCGACGGGAAGATGAACACGCGCGAAAAGTTCGGCGATAAGGGTGCCACCGGCATCGCGTTGCGCAACGGCTATCTCTATGTCGCAACGACCTCGTCCATCGTCCGGTACAAGATGACAGCCGGCCAGCTGACGCCGACGGGTCCGGCGGAGGTCATCGCCGAAGGGCTGACCGATCGGCGTCAGCATGCCGACAAGGGGATCGCGTTCGACGGCAAAGGCGGCGTGTACGTCAACGTCGGCGCCCCGTCGAACGCGTGTCAGGTCCCCGATCGCCAGCCGAAGATTGCCGGTCAGGATCCCTGCCAGCTGCTCGAGATCGCCGGCGGCATCTGGCGCTTCGACGAGAACAAGCTGGGACAGAAGCAGGCCGACGGCAGGCGCTACGCGAGCGGCCTCCGTCAGATGCTCGGCCTCACGTGGCACGACAACTCGCTCTGGGCGGTGATGCACAACCGCGACGGGCTCGACACGCTGTGGCCGGGCCAGTTCACCGCGGAGCAGAACGCCGAGTGGCCGGCGGAGTATCTCGTGAAGATCGCCGACGGATCGAACTTCGGCTGGCCGTACTGCTTCTACAACAACGCCGAAGGCAAGCTCGTGACGAACCCGGAGTACGGGGGCGACGGCAAGAAGACCGATCGCTGCAGCGCGTTCACGCCGCCCGCTGTGGCGTTCCCCGGCCACTGGGCGCCGAACGACGTGCTGTTCTACACCGGCACGCAGTTCCCGAAAGCCTATCAGGGCGGCGCGTTCGTCGCGTTCCACGGCTCGTGGAATCGCGCGCCGCTGCCGATGGCCGGCTATAACGTCACCTTCGTACCGTTCGCGGGCGGCAAGCCGGGCGCGCGACAGCTGTTTGCCGACGGGTTCGCCGGCAAGACGCCCTTGATGAGCCCCGGCGAAGCGGTGGCGCGGCCGGGCGGTCTCGCGATGGGCCCTGACGGATCGCTCTACATCACCGAAGACGTGAAGGGAAAAATCTGGCGCGTGATGTATACGGGAAAATAAACTCTGAACTCTGAACTCTGAAATCTGAAATTCTGGAGACGCCGATGAAACGCATCCTGTGCGGACTGGCGGTTGTGCTGGGGACGGCCGGCGTCGCCTCGGCGCAAGGCGCGAAGCGTCCGCTGTCGCTCGACGATCTCGGCACCCTCAAGGAGGTGCGCGATCCGCAGTGCGCGCCGGACGGGAACAGCGTCGCCTTCGTCGTGGCGCAGATCGACGTGAAGGAAGACAAACCGGGCAGCAGCCACGTCTGGACGGTCGGCATCGACGGGCAGCACGAGCGGCAGATCACGTGGAGCACCGACAGCGAGTCGTCGCCGCGGTTCAGTCCGGACGGCAAGTACCTGTCGTTCACCTCGTCGCGCCCGGGCAAGGCGAAGGGCAATCAGCTGTGGCTGCTCGACCGGAGCGGCGGCGAAGCGTTTCAGCTGACCGAGGTCAAAGGACGACTGGTCGGCTACGAGTGGTCGCCGGACTCGAAGCGGCTCGCGCTGACCGTCGGCGATCCGGATCCGGATGCGCCGGACGCGCCGGATGCGCCGGCGACGGGCGATCCCTCGACAGGCTCGGGGCCGGGCCCGGCCGCTGGCGCCCCAGCGGCCCCGCGCAAAGCGCCGAAGCCGATCGTCATCGACCGTTACAAGTACAAGCAGGACGTCCAGGGGTACCTGCTCTCGGGCCGCCACACGTACGTCTACCTGTTCGACATCGCGACCCGGTCGCTCGATCGCCTCACCAAGGGAAAGGCGGACGAGTCGGCGCCGTCTTGGTCGCCGGACGGCACGCGCATCGCGTTCATGAGCAACCGTCACGAGGACCCCGACCGCGAGCCGTCGAGCCAGCTGTTCCTCGCCGACGCGAAGCCTGGATCGACCGAGAAGGCGCTGACCCCGGAGACCAGCCGCGGCGGCCGCGCCAAGGCGGAGTGGAGCCCCGACGGCAAGTGGCTCGCGCTGCTCGAAGGGGACGATAAGAAATTCGGCGCCTACGGCATGGAGCACCTGGCGCTGGTCGCCGCGGAAGGCTCCGGCGCGCCGCTGCGCGTGAAGGCGACCGAGGATCTCGATCGCGGCGTCAGCTCGCCGCGTTTCAGCGCCGACGGCGCGTCGATCACCGTGCTGGTCACTGATGACCAGTCGGTCTACCCGGCGCGCGTCGTCCTCGCCACCAACCGCATCGAGAAGCTGATCACGGCGCCGGTCGTCGTGTCGGGCGCGACCGCGGCCGGCACTTGCGCCGCCGTGCTGTCAGGCGGCGACGACAGGGCGACCGAGGTCTATCGCTGGAATCCCACGACGCAGGCCCTGACGCAGCTCTCGCATCAGAACGACGCGCTGTTCGCCGCGCTGCAGCTGGGCACGACCGAGACGGTGACCGCGAAGAGCACGGACGGCACCGAGGTCCACGGTATGCTGACCAAGCCGGCCGGCTACGTCGCCGGCACGAAGATTCCGATGCTGCTGCGGATTCACGGCGGACCGAACGGGCAGGATCAGCATAGCTTCGCGTTCGAGCGGCAGTGGTTCGCCGCCAACGGCTACGCGGTGCTGGCGGTCAACTACCGCGGCAGCTCGGGGCGTGGCGCCAAGTTCTCGCGCGCGATCTGGGCCGACTGGGGGCATTACGAGGTAGACGATCTGCTGGCCATGGTCGATCAGGTCGTGAAGATGGGCGTCGCCGATCCGAACAAGCTCGGCGTCGGCGGCTGGAGCTACGGCGGCATCCTCACCGATTACATGATCGCCAGCGACACGCGCTTCAAGGCGGCCACGAGCGGCGCCGGCACGGCGTTCACGGTCGCGTTCTACGGCACGGATCAGTACATCATCCAGTACGACTACGAGATCGGTCCGCCGTGGGATCCGAAAGCGTGGGAGACGTACCAGAAAATCTCCTATCCGTTCCTGCACGCCGATCGCATCAAGACGCCGACGCTGTTCCTCGGCGGCGAAAAGGACTTCAATGTTCCGGTGCAGGGCGGCCAGCAGATGTACCAGGCGCTGCGCAGCCTGGGCGTCGACACGCAGCTCGTCATCTACCCGAACGAGTTCCACGGCATCACGCGCCCCAGCTACGTGCGCGATCGCTACGAGCGGTACCTGGCGTGGTACGAATCGCACATCAACGGCAGGAAACCGGTGCCTTCCACCGCGGCGCAGGAGAAATAACGAGAGGTGGCCAAGGCCCTGGTCTTTCTCCTGATTGCGACCACGCTCGAAGCGGTTGGCGATGCGGTGGTCAGAATGGCGATGTACAACCACGCCGGGCCGGCACGCATCGGCCTGCTGGTGGCCGGCGCCGCTCTGTTGTTGGGCTACGGCGTGGGCCTCAATCTCGCCCCGCTGGCGTTCGGGCAGGTGGTGGGCCTGTACATCGCGACGTTGTTCACGGTCTGGCAAGTCGTGAACCTGGTCGTGTTTCGGACGTTCCCGACGGTTCCGACAGCCGTCGGCGGCACGCTCATCATCGCCGGCGGTCTGCTGGTGACGTTCTGGAAGCCGGGCTTTTGACACGCATTCCGTGAACAACGTCCTGCTGGTCACGGGCGGCGGGCGGGGCATCGGCGCGGCGACCGCGGGTCTGGCCGCCGAACGTGGCTACAGGGTATGCGTGAATTACCGGACGAACCGGCAGGCGGCGGACGCGGTCGTGGCGAAGATCCGTTCGTCCGGCGGGGACGCGCTGGCGGTCGGCGCCGACGTCGCGGTAGAGGCCGACGTCGTGCGGCTGTTCGAGACCGTCGACGCGCAGCTCGGGCCGCTGACCGCGCTGGTCAACAACGCCGGCATCCTCGAGACCCAGACGCGCGTGGAGCAGATCGATGCGGCGCGGATCGACCGCGTGTTCGGCACCAACGTCCGCGGTGCCTTCATCTGCGCGCGCGAAGCGGTGCGACGGATGTCGACGAAGCACGGCGGCGCCGGCGGTGCGATCGTCAATGTGTCGTCGCGGGCGGCGCAGCTCGGCGCGCCGGGCGAGTACGTGGACTACGCCGCGTCGAAAGCGGCGCTCGACGCGCTGACGGTCGGCCTCGCGCGCGAGGTGGCGGGCGAAGGCATCCGCGTCAACGGGGTTCGCGCGGGGATCATCTACACGGAGATTCACGCCGACGGCGGCGAGCCGACGCGCGTCGATCGGCTCGGGCCCACGCTGCCGATGCAGCGCGGCGGCGAGGCGATTGAAGTCGCGCGCGCTATCCTCTGGCTGCTGTCCGACGAAGCCTCCTACTCGACCGGCGCGTTCATCGACGTCGCGGGCGGACGGTAGAAATCTGGTTATGTGGTCATCTGGTTATCTGGTTATTGGAAGATTTGGTGATTTTCGAGCCAAATGGCTCATCAAATCACCCAATCAAATAACCAGATAACCAAATGACCAGATAACCAAATGACCAGATAACCAAATGACCAGATAACCAGATGACCAGACAACCAAATGACCAGATAACCAAATGACCAGATAACCA
>JAYVYV010000302.1:0-9045 GCA_043783985.1 Acidobacteriota bacterium
CCCTTCTTCAGCAGCGCATCGGTGATCTTCGGCAGCTTCGACGCGTCCTCCATGCCGAACGGCATCGTGGCGCCGTCGAAGTCCGACCCGAGGCCGACGTGATCGGCGCCCGCGACCTTCACGGCGTGATCGATGTGCTCGATGATCTTCTCCCACGTCACCCTGGGGAGCGCGCCGCTCCTCATGGCGTCGGTGTTGATCCGGGCGGACTCCAGCGTCGAGCACGCTTCGTCGCCTCCGCATTTCTTGGACAACGCGGCGAGCTGGGCGACGACGCCGCCGCTCGCCTTGTCGCTCGCGACGCGATATTCCTCGCTGAGGAAGCTGACCTCGTAGTTGATCATGACCACGCCGCCGTTCTTCGCGAGCGCGCGCAGCATGTCGTCGGTCATGTTACGCGGGTGGTTCGCGATCGCGCGGCACGATGAGTGCGACGCGATCACCGGCGCCTTGGTGAGCGCCAGCACGTCGAAGAACGTCTTGTCGGCGACGTGCGAGATGTCCACCATCATGCCCAGCTTGTTCAGCTCCCGGACGACGTCCTTGCCGAACGGGGTGAGGCCGTTGTGCGCCGGCTTGTCGGTTGACGAGTCGGCCCAGTTGTTGTTCTTGAAATGCGTCAGCGTGAGGTATCGGACGCCGAGGGCCGCGTACTTCCGCAGCTGCCCCAGATCGTCGTTGATCATGTGGCCGCCTTCCATCCCCATCAGCGCCGCGATCTTGTGCTCGCCCGCGGCGCGGCGGACCTCGGCGGCGGTTGTCGCCAGCATCAGATCGTTGGGATGCGCGGCAACGGCCTTGTGCACCGACGCGATCAGCGCGTTCGCGGTGTTGACCGCCTTGACGCCGGTGACGTCGGACGGCACCCAGATCGAGAAGAACAAGGCGTCGAGCCCGCCCTCGCGCATGCGCGGGATGTCGATGTTGCCGTTCTTCTGCCGTTTCGCGATGTCGAATGTCTTGTCGGAGAGCAGGCGCTGCGTCGTGTCGTCGTGCGAGTCGATCACGATCGCGCGGTCGTGGAGCTGCCTCGCGCGGGCAGACACGCCGTCGGGCGGCGCCGACTGCGTGATCCCGATCACGGGGAGCGCCAGAACGGCGACGGCAAGCCCTGCGCGCATGAATGTTGTTCCCATGCGCGGGATCTTACCGCGTCCGACTTCTGACTTGGTGCTTCTGACGTCCAACCTGTAACTTCTAACTCCCCTGGCCCTCCGTCCACCGGAAACGGCTTGCGGCGATCGTCCAGAAGGCGGCGGCGAAGGCGATCAGCACCGCGATCGGCATCATCGCGCCGCGCAGACCGATCCCGCGCCACGTCATCGCGTCCAGCCCGTCCACCGCCCAGCGCACCGGCACGACCAGCGTGAACTGCTGCAGCCACGCCGGGAAGATGAAGGTCGGCACCCATGCGCCGCCCAGCATCACCATCATCAGCACCGCCAGCGTCGTCACGCCGCGCGCGGTCGCCGGCGAGTTGCCGAGCGCCGCGACCAGCAGGCCGAAGGTCGACGCCATCACCGCACAGGCGACCGAGATGCCGAGGAAGCCGAGCACGCTGCCGTGGATGCGGACCTTGAAGACGACCATCGCGAAACCGAACGACACCAGCAGGATCATCAGCGAGATCAGCGCGCCGCTGGTCGCCTTGCCGAGCAGCAGCGTCGTCTTCGAGATCGGCGCGCTGCGCAGCCGGCTCCACAAGCCGCGCTGCCGCTCGAGCAGCATCTCGACGCCGATGTTCGCCATCGCGAAGAGCAGGAACTGGATCGCCATGCCCGCGAACGAATGCGCGTAGCCGTTGTAGGCGACATTCGAACCGGCGGTCATCGCCTCTTCCTTGACGGTGTACGGCATCGTGATCCCGCGCGGCCGGCTCGCCTCCGCGGTGCTGCCGGACGGCGGCTCGTTGTAGAAGCGCTGGACCGATCCGAGCAGCTCGATCAGCTTCCGGCGCTGATCGGCAGGCATCGACGTGGACGCCTGAATCTGCGGCAGGGTGCGTTCGATCATCTGCCGCCCCTGCGCGCCGCCGAACATCTCGCGGCTGACCGCTTCCATCACGTGCTGGGTAAGGACGCCTCGGACCATCGCGAGCTCGATGTTGCGCGACGGGTCGTAGAGGAAGCCGAGCGCCGGCTTCTCGCCGTTGCCGAAGAACGCCGACCCGGCCGCCTCGCCGAACCCTCGCGGAACGACGACGGCGACGGAAGTCTTGCCGTTCCTGACCAGGCCGCGCGCCTCGTCCTCGGTCGGCGTCGCGACCCTCAGGTTCCGGTCGCCCTGCGCGCCCGACAGGATCGCCTTCGAGATCGCGCTGCCGTCCTGATCGACGACGGCGATCGAGATCTTCGCCGGCTCGCCGCTGTTGCTCGGGCCCGAGAAGATCGATCCGAAGAACGAGGCAATCACGATCGGCACTACGAAGCTGACGATCACCGATCGCTTGTCGCTGAAGAACAGCTGCAGGTCCTTGCGGACCATCGCCAGCAACGGGATAACAGCCATCAGTCTCGCAGGCTCCTTCCGGTCAGCGTCAGGAACACCGATTCGAGCGTCGCCTTGCCGCCGCCGACGCCGGCGACGCGCGACTGCAGCCCGTCCAGCGTGTCCTCCGCGATCACGTGTCCATGGTCCATGACGACGATGCGATCGGCGAGCCGCTCGACTTCTTCCATGTAGTGCGTGGTGTAGAGCAGCGCCTTGCCGCGCGCCTTCAGCGTCTCGAGATTGTCGAAGATCGCGTTGCGGCTCTGCGGATCGACGCCGACCGTCGGCTCGTCGAGCAGCAGCACGTCGGGGTCGTGCAGCAGCCCGGCCGCGAGGTTCAGCCGCCGCTTCATGCCGCCGCTGTAGGTCGCCACGCGATCGTTGACTCGATCGCCGAGCCCCACGAGATCGAGGGCGTCCGTAATCGCCTTGTCGAGCACGGCGCCCGAGAGGCTGTAGAGCGCGCCGAAGAAGCGCAGGTTCGCGCGCGCGGACAACTCGTCGTAGAGCGCCAGATCCTGCGGCACGATGCCGATGCGCCGCTTCTTCGGATCGGTGTCGCCGCTGAGCCGCGCACCCTCGACGAGCACTTCGCCTTTGTCGGGCGCGATCAGCCCGGCGATCATCGAAACGGTCGTCGTCTTGCCGGCGCCGTTCGGGCCCAGCAGGCCGACCAGCGTGCCGCGCTCCACCGCGAACGACACGTCGTCGACGGCGACAAGCGTGCCGAACGACTTGCGCAGACGTTGAATGCTCAGCATGGTGTTCGCCACGAAGGGCATCTTGTCACGGCCTCCCTTGCGTCGGCGTCCTTTCGGATGAACGGCCGGTTTCGCCCGATGAATGGCGGCCCACAACGGCGGTCGCCGTCGCGCACCTGTCCGAAGCATGCGCTCCGATCTCCGTGTTCTGTGGGTTCAAACGTCGACACGAATGCCGTGCGACGGCGGTACAAGGATTCACGCGTCGTCACGGACGAGGAGCACCAGCGCCGCGCCGCCCGCGAGCATGACGGCGATCGCGACCAGCCCGAGCGCGAAGCTGTGCGTCGCGTCGTTGATCGCGCCGAGCAGATACGGGCCGACGAAACCGCCGGTGTTCCCCACCGAGTTGACCAGGGCGATCGATGCGGCCGCGCCCACGCCACCCATCGTCGACGTCGTGAGCGCCCAGAAAGGGCCGAACATCGACGCGAGCCCGAGCATCGCGATCGACAGCGTCACGACCGTCCAGGTGATGCCCGTCGACGCGGCGGCGAGCAAGAGGCCGGCGGCGCCGATCAACGCGGGCATCAGCACGTGCCAGCGACGCTCGCCGGTGCGATCCGAATGGCGGCCGACGACGACCATCGCGATCGCGCCCGCGGCGTACGGCACGGCGCTCAGCAGGCCGACGCGGAAGTCGCTGGAACCGGAGGCCGCCTTCAACATCTGCGGCAGAAAGAAACCGATGCCGTAGAGCGTGACGGGGATGGTGAAGTACACGACCGCCAGCAGCCACGTGCGGGCGTTGCCGAGCGCGACCCTCGTCGTCTCGTGGCGTTGCGCGCCCTCGTCTTCGCGGAGGCACGCGATCAGCGCCGTCCGCTCCGGCCCGGTCAGCCACGCCGCCTCGTCAGGGCGCTCCGCCAGCACCTTCAGCACGACGAAGCCGAGGACGATCGCCGGCGCCCCTTCGAGCAGGAACAGCCACTGCCAGCCGGCGAGCCCGCCGGCGCCGTGCAGCGACAGCAGCGCGCCGGAAATCGGACCGCCGACGAC
Source organism: Acidobacteriota bacterium (assembly GCA_043783985.1). GTDB lineage: Bacteria > Acidobacteriota > Vicinamibacteria > Vicinamibacterales > CAVVIG01 > CAVQFC01. The sequence continues at coordinate 4,251 of JAYVYV010000302.1, forward strand.
GCCGGCGGCGAGCGTGGCGGTCATGAACGCCGCGATCGCCCGCCCGCGCTCCCGCGCCGGGAACCAGCGCGTGAGGTAGAAGATGATGCCGGGGAAGAAGCCGGCTTCGGCGACGCCGAGCAGGAAGCGCAGCGTGTAGAAGCCCGGCGCGCTGCGCACGAATATCATGGCGGACGAGACCAGCCCCCACGTGATCATGATCCGCGCGATCCACAGCCGCGCGCCGACGCGCGCGAGGATCACGTTGCTCGGGATTTCGAACAGCACGTAACCGAGAAAGAAGATGCCGGCGCCCAGGCCGTACACCGTCGCCGAGAAACCGAGCGCCTGGTTCATCTGCAGCGCGGCGAAGCCGACGTTGATCCGATCCAGGTAGGCGACGATGTACAAAAGAGAGAGAAATGGGATCAGCCGGCGCCGCGCTTTCGCAAGGACGAGCACGACGTCCACGGTCTGGATCGGGGCGCTCATCTCGGCGACGTCTCGAGCGCCGGCTCGAAGCCGGCGGGGTTCGGCACCCGCGGATTATACGGCGCGCAGCCGGTCACTCCGAGAGCGCGACGATCGGATCGATGCGCGTCGCGCGTCGGGCGGGAAGCGCGCACGCGGCGATGGCGACGGCCGCCAGAATCCCGGTCACGGCGATCAGCACGATCGGATCGGCCGCGCTGACGCCGAACAGCTGGCTCTCGAGGCTCCTGCGCAGGGCGATCGCGCCGGCGGCGCCGAGGACGAAGCCGCCGCCGATCAGGACCAGCCCCTCGCGAAGCACGAGATCGAAAATCGCCCGGCTGCTGCTGCCGAGCGCGATGCGGATCCCGATCTCCCTCGTCCGCTGGGTCACGAGGTACGCGAGCACGCCGTAGATCCCGATCGCCGACAGGAACAGCGCGATCGCGCCGAAGCTCAGCGACAGCAGCACGGGCGACTTGCGGCTCACCAGCGACTTCTCCATCCGCGCCTCCATCGTCTGGATGTCGAACACCGGCAGCTCGCGATCGACGCCGTTGAGAGCGCCGCGGACGGCGCTCGTCAATGCCAGCGGATCGCCAGATGTCTTGACGGCGAAGGTGAATCCGGACGAGGTGTCCCGATCCATCGGGAAATAGTACGTCCCGACCGACGTCCTGCCCTCGGTGAGATCGTGCAGCTTGACGTCGCCGATCACGCCGACGACGGTGAAGAACTCGGTCTTCTCGTTGATGGCGGTGAGGTCGCCGTGGGCGACGTCGTTGGGCTTGTACATGCGGCGGCCGATTGGATCTTGTTCCGGCCAGAACCGCCTCGCGAGCGTCTCGTCCACGATGATCGATCCGGCCGGCTTCGTGCGGCCCCCTTCGCCGGGCTGCGGCGACGCGACGGCGCCGTCGCGATCGTCGAAGAACCGGCCGCGCACCAGCCGCACGGCCATCGCTTCGAAGTAGCCCGGCGTGACGCTCACCTGACTCGGAGAAATCACCGACTCGCCAGGCTTCATCTGGTAGCCTTCGGCGAAAATCACGCTGTCGCTGTGGTTGCCGCCGAAGGGAATCGAGTCGGTGGCGCCGGCCGCGGCGACGCCGGGCAGCGCGCGCACGCGCGACAGCGCTTCGCGCCTGAACCCGATCTGCGCCCTGGCGTCGGCGTACCGCGAGCGCGGCAGTCCGATCGACGCGGTCAGTACGCCGTCGGGACTGAACCCGGGCTCGACCGCCAGCACCTGCCGGAAGCTCGCGAACATCAGCCCCGCGCCCACGAGCAGCACGAACGCGAACGCGACCTGAGCCACCACGAGGCTGCGGCGGAGCGTCTGCGCCCCCCGGCCGGCGGTGCCAGAACGCCCTTCCTCGCGCAGCACCGCTGTCAGGTTGGACGGCAGCGCGTTCGCGACGGGAATCAACCCGAGGATGAACCCGATCGCCGCGGCAACCGCCACCGAGTAGGCGGCCACCACGCCGTCGAGGCGGATCTCGCCGCCGCGCGGCAGCTCCCGAATATTCAGCGTTCCGAGCAGCTGCAGCGCCGCGTAGCCCACCAGCAGGCCCGCGGCCGCCGACAGCAGGGTGAGCAGCACGCTCTCGGTCACGAGCTGACGGCCGATCCGGAAACGTCCGGCGCCGAGCGCAAGGCGCGTCGCGAGCTCCTTCATGCGCGCGCGCGACCGGACCAGCACGAGGTTCGCGACGTTGACGCAGCCGATGAGCAGCACGAACAGCGCGCCGCCCCACCTCAGATACAACGTGGCCTTGATCTCGTGCACCAGCGTGTCCTGCAGCGGGTCGACCGTTGTATGAAAGCCGGCGTTGATGAGGAGCGGCTTCAGCGCCGGAAACTTCTCCAGGTTGCGCGCGTTGATGGCGTCGACTTGCTGCCGGGCGCGCTCGATGCCGGCGCCGGGCTTGAGACGCGCGATGTGCTGGTAATTGTTGTTGTGCCGCTGATCGTCGCCTGTCTGCGCCGGAGTGAACGCGAGCGGGCGCCACAACATCACGTTGGGGTTCAGGAAGTTGAACCCTTTCGGCATCACCCCGACCACCGTGAACGGCTGGCCGTCGAGGCGGAGATCCTTGCCGACAGCCGCCGGGTCGCCGCCGAATTGTGACTGCCACAGCGCATAGCTGAGCACGACCTTCTTGTCCTTGCCGACCTCCCCTTCCTCCTCGCCGAACGTCCTGCCGACCGCGGGCGCGACGCGAAGCAGCCGGAAGAACGAGGGCGTCACCCGGTCCATACGGACGCGGACGGGCGTGCCGTTCTGGTCGACGCTCTGGTTCCCGCCGTTGAAGAGCGCCTGCTCCTCGAAGACGTCGGTGTCGTGGAGGCGATCGTAATAGTCTGGCACGCTGGAATTTCCGCCGGCCGCCGCCGCCGCGCCCGCCTTCGGATAGGCGTTGCCCATCAGCACGATGCGGGCCGATTCCGGAACGGGCAGGGGCTTCAGCAGCACATTGTGCACGACGGAAAAGATCGCCGTATTGGCGCCGATGCAGAGCGCCAGGGTCAGCGCCGCCGTGAGCGTGAACGCCTTGTCGCGCCACAGGAGCCGAAGGCCGACACGGATATCGGAAATCATACGAGTGGGTAGACGTGACGCAGGATGAACATGTTCAGATCGCGCGCGCCGGCGGGTTCGTCACAACCGCCGCTACTCGATGCGGAGCGCCTGCGACGGATCGACGCGTGAGGCGCGCCATGCGGGCACGACGTTCGCGAGGGCCGACACGGCCAGCAGGAGCGCGGCGGCGCCGAGCCAGGACAAGGGATCCCCGATGCTGACGCCGTAGAGCACTCCGGCCAGCAGCCGCGCGGCGAGGACAGCCGCCACTCCCGTCGCCACACCGCCCGCCATCAGCCCGGCGGCCGCGACCAGCAGCCCCTGACGCATGACCAGCCCGACGACGGCGCCCGGGCGCGCGCCAAGGGCGACGCGGATCCCGATTTCCTTCGTCCGGCGCGCCACGGAGTACGCGATGACGCCGTACAACCCGATCGCCGCCAGCAGCATCGCCACGAGGCCGACGCCGCTCACCAGCCACGCGCTCGCGCGCATCGGAAACAGCGTCGCGTCCACCTGCATCTCCATCGTCTGGTTCTCGACGAAGACGGTGTCCCGATCGAGGGCGAGCACTTCGCGCCGCATGTCCCGGAGGAGCGCGTTCGCGTCGCCGCGCGTGCGCGCGATGATCGCGGCATAGGGCCCGGGCCGCTGGTTACGCGGAATCTGCAGAAACGGCGTCGGCGGTTCGCTGAGCGTCCGCACCTTGTGATCGGCGGACACGCCCACGATTTGGAACGGCGGCCCTTCCCCGCCGCGCGTGTGGAAGATCCTGCCGATCGCGCTCTGTCCGGGCCACACGCGGCGCGCGAGCGTCTCGTTGACGATCGCGACGCGCGGCGTGTCCGGACGATCGGCCTCGGTGAAGGCGCGTCCCTCGACGATCCCGACGCCCATCGTCTTGAAGTACCCGGGAGAGACCGTGGTCACCTCGACGACGTCGCCGTGTTCGCCGGGCCGGTGCCGTCCGGGCACCCAGATCTCCCAGCTGTTCGCGTTCAGCTGCATCGGCACGCGCGTGGCGAGCGCGGCCGATTCGACGCCGGGAATCGCAGACACCCTGGCGAGCGCGTCATCGTAGAAGCGCCGCGTCTGTTCGGGCGTGTACTTCAGCATCGACGTGTCGGTGGACACGATCGCCAGGCGGCTGACGGCGAAGCCGGCGCCGGTGCGCCCTGCCGCGACCAAGCTGCGCGTGAGCAGGGCGGCGACGACGAGCAGCAGCGCGGTGAGCGCGATCTGCCCCGCGACGAGCGCGTCGCGCAGTGTCCAGCGGCGTCCGGCGGCCTGCGACGCCGCGACCTCGCCGCGCAGATCCGCAACCAGGCCGGACCGGGTCGCCTGCAGCGCCGGCGCCACGCCGGCGAGCAGCGCCGCGAGGCATGTCGCGCCGAGCGTAAAGGCGAGCACGCGGCCGTCGATGCGCAGATCGAACGCGAGCGGGATCGGGATCGGCAGGCTGAGCGACGCGGCGACAGACGTAATCCACCAGGCGAGCAGCGTCCCGGAGACCGCGCCGAGCAGCGACAGCACGGCGGCCTCCGTCACCAGTTGTTGCATCAGCCGTCCGCGGGTGGCGCCGACGGCGAGACGTATACCGATCTCCTTGTGGCGGCTCGACGCGCGCGCCAGCAGCATGCTCGCGACGTTCGCACAGGCAATCAGCAGCACCAGCCCGACCACCACCATGAGCGCGACCGCGATGGGGACGACGACCGGATCGAGCGACGGATGAAAGTGCACGTCGCTGGTCGGCTTGAC